>JALOSP010000301.1 GCA_025458365.1 Hyphomonadaceae bacterium | reverse complement strand
CATGTTCGTGGCCCTGATCACCGGCGTGATCGTGCACAAGAAGATCTTTGCCGACTTCTTCACCTTCCGGCCCGGCAAGGGCCAGCGCTCCTGGCTGGACGCGCACAACGTGGCCAGCGTCGTGACCCTGCCGTTCCAGTTCATGATCACCTGGTCCGGGCTCATCTTCCTGATGTTCACCTACATGCCGCTGATCATCGCGGCCTGGTACGGAACCGGCGAGGCCGGTCGCAAGGCGTTTGAAGACGAGGTGCTCCGGTCCCCGGCGGTCATCGAACGCAGCGGCCAGCCGGCCCCCATGGTGGCCCTGGACAAGGTGGTGGCGCAGGCTCAGGCCCGCTGGGGCGGCGCGGCCATCGCCTCGCTGGACATCCAGCACCCGAACGACGCCCACGCCCGCATCGTGATCAACGGCGACTACACGGCCACACCCACGCGCCATGCCGCCACGCTGGTGTTCGACGGCGTCAGCGGAGAGCTGCTGGCCGAACAGGCGGCACAGCAGACCGCCCCCCGCGCCTTCCGCGACCTGATGCTGGGCCTGCACGAGGGGCTGTTTGCCGGCCCGGCCTTGCGGGCCTTGTATGTGCTGTCCGGCTTGCTGGGCGCGGCCATGATCGCCACCGGCCTGGTGCTCTGGAGCGTCAAGCGGCGCCAGAAAATCGAAAAAGCCCGCGCAGCGCCGCATGCGGGCCTGCGCCTGGTCGACAAGCTCAACCTGGCCACCCTCATCGGCCTGCCGGTGGCCGTTGCCGCCTACTTCTGGGCCAACCGGCTGCTGCCAACGGACATGGCCAGCCGGTCCGCCTGGGAGGTTCATGTGCTGTTCCTCACCTGGCTGGCCCTGCTGTTGCACGCCAGCCTGCGCCCCACGCAAAGGGCCTGGATCGAACAAACCGGCCTGGCCGCCCTGGTCTATGGCCTGCTGCCGCTGGTCAATGCCCTCACCACCGACCGGCACCTGGCGGCCAGCCTGCCCGCCGGGGACTGGGTGTTTGCCGTTTTCGACCTCAGCATGCTGGCGCTTGGAGCTGCATTCGCCGCCACTGCCTGGTACCTGATAAAGCGATCAGGTCATCCAGTTTATCCGCAACCGGTGGCGACATCGAAACCCTCAAGCCTGGAAACCCAGTCTGCGGAGGCTAGCCCATGACCCTGTTGTTCAGCGTATCACTCTCAGTCACGGGCCTTGCGTGCCTAGCGCTGGCGATGGAAAGACATCACCAGAGACTCTTTGGGAAGGCTGCAGCCACATGGCCCCGACGGGGCTGGCGTGCTTTGGGGTGTTGTCTGCTGGTCGGTGCCTTCCTGATCTGCATTCGCTCATCTGGCTGGAGCATCGGTCTAGTGGAGTGGGTGGGGTTGCTGACCGTGGCGGCCATTTGCGTTGTTCTTGGATTGACCTGCTGTCCCCTGAATACACGTGTTTGGCTTTCACGACACTTGAAGAAGAAACACAAGGGATGAAGGACGACCACGCGGGCTCGGCTGCCTTGGCCGGCTGCCCGCGTCATTAGCAGGAGGTCCCGTGCAACACGATCCAGTTCCATGGCTGACCCGATTTGGCCTGCGCCATACCCAGGCCAGACGGGCAGTCTTGCGCCGTCTCCTGGATGTATCACCCGGTGTTTGCTCTACCCGCGAAACCTGTGCCGCCCTCGGTCAAGACGGCGTACGCCTGCCCTAAAGCACGGTGTTCCGGATCATGCGCAACTTCCATCGCAGTGGACTTGTTGAGTCCTGTGCGGTGGCCAAGGGGGAAACGGTCTATCGGGTGATCTGGCTGTCCACTGCAGCTGGCGTCATGGCCCTTCAATCAGTCCACCAATTTGGTGTAAACTGTAATCATTCTCATTCAATAGGAGTAGAAACACCATGAACATAAAGCCCGTTGCGGCCGCTGTGCTGGCCATATCGTCCCTGTCCCTGTTCAACCTGCCCACCCTGGCAGCCACTCCCCAAGCCGCCGCGGCCGTGAGCAACAAGGCGGTGGCACAACACTACGCTGCCCTGGTCCACGCCAACTACAGCGACTCGCTGGCCGCCGCCAAAGACATGCAGACGGCCATTGCCGAGTTCGTGAAGGCTCCGTCGGCCGAAGGCATGGACAAGGCCCGCAAGGCCTGGCTGGCCGCCCGCGAGTTCTATGGGCAGACCGAGGCATTCCGCTTCTATGGCGGCCCGATCGATGACGATAACGGTCCCGAAGGCCAGATCAACGCATGGCCGCTGGACGAAGCCTATGTGGATTACGTCGAAGGCAAGCCAGACGCCGGCCTGATCAACAACCCGAAGTTCCGCATCACCAAGGCCAACCTGACTGCCTTCAACGAGCGCGGCGGCGAAGAAAACATCAGCGCCGGCTGGCACGCCATCGAGTTCCTGCTGTGGGGCCAGGACCTGAGCGAGACTGGCCCGGGCAACCGCAGTTTTGAAGACTATGTGGTTGGCAAGGGCAAGAACGCCGAGCGCCGGGCGCAGTACCTGACCGTGGCCACCGAGCTGCTCATCGACGACCTGACCAAGGTCACCCGCGCCTGGGAGCCGGGCAGGAAGAATTACCGCGCCCGCTTCGAACAGGGCGGACGCGAATCGGTGCGCAAGATCATCGTCGGCCTGGGTTCGCTCTCGCGCGGCGAGCTGGCCGGTGAACGCATGGAAGTGGCGTTGAACTCTCAGGATCAGGAAGACGAGCATTCCTGCTTCTCCGACAACACCCACCGTGATGCCGTGACCAACGCGCAGGGTATCCAGAACGCATGGCTGGGCCAGTACAAGCGGCGCGACGGCAGCCTGCTGCAGGGTCCGGGCATACGCGACCTGGTGGCCGCCAAGAACGCCGCGCTGGCCGAAAAGACAACGGTCCAGATCGCCGAATCGGTCAAGGGTGCCGAAGCGATTCCCGCGCCGTTCGACCGCGCAATCCTGCAGGGCTCAGCCGGCCGTCCGGTGATCGAGAAGACCATTGCCAGCCTGGTCGAGCAGTCCAAGCTGCTGGTCGAGTCGGCCTCTGCGGTGGGCATCACCAAGCTGACCCTGGTGGAGCCCTGACCATTCATGTCCATCCATCCCAAAGCCAAGCGCCTGGCGCCAGCCATGGGGGCACTGGCGGCCGTTTCGACGGCCGTCCTGTTGTTGCAGGGGGCGGCCACGGCCGAAGTCGACACCGACCCACTGGGTGAGGCAGTGGGCGGCCGAGGCACGGTCTATGCCAC
>JALOSP010000300.1 GCA_025458365.1 Hyphomonadaceae bacterium | reverse complement strand
GTGCGGCTGCGCTGGCGCTCGGCGGCTGCGGCTTCTGCGGGCGTCACGATATAGACCGGATCGTCAAACGAGCGGCGGGCCTGTTCCAGCCGGGATCTCTGGGCGGCAGTGAGAACCTCGTCGGGATTTTGCAGCGCACCGGTTGCTGACACGACAAAGTCGCCCGGCACCGTGATGTTCACCGCATAATTGCCGAACTCCAGCGTAAACTCCCCCGAGCCAAGGAAGGCCTTGTTGTGCCAGCCCTCGAAGTCGGAATAGGCCGCCAACCTCGGAAACCACTGGGCGGCCAGAAACAGGCAATTGCCATCCTCATAGGACTTGGTGAAACATTCGTAGCCCGAGCGGGCGCCGACAATGCTCGTATCAACGAAGGGCACGGTCCAGCGGGTCTGGAAGATGAAAGTCTCGCCCGGTCGCAAGGGCTGGGGCAGTTCCACCCGCATCAGCGTGTCATTGATCGAATAGACCAGCCGCGTGCCGTTCTGGGTAGCAACCGTCGAGATCGAAAACCCGCCGTTGAAATCGCGCATATACCGCATCCGGCGGGCATCTTCGAACGACAGGCGGTTCGGTTCGGCAATTGTGCGGGTCAATTCGGCTGTCGAATCCCGGCGAAAATTGTCCTGATCGAGCAAAAGCCACAGATAGGTCAGCGTGTCGGGCGAATTGTTGGTGTAGGTGATGGTCGCCGCGCCGGTCAACGACTTGCGATCCTCGTCTAGCGCGACATTGATCGCGTAATCCACCTGCTGTTGCCAGTAGCGATGGCCAGGCGCACCGGAAGCGGAACGATAGTCATTGGGTGTCGGCAGCTCTTCTGGATCCAGCTGGCGGAACCGGTCGATGAAATCGCCCTTGGTCTGGCGCAAAGCCTGGGCTGCAACTTCAGTCGGCAGAACCAGTGCAACAAGCGCAGCGATCACCATCCAGACAGCAGAACGGCAAAAACCCATGGAAACAGACATTGACAGCCCTTGGCGCGGCCCCCGTGCGATGGCAACAGGGTAAATGATCAATGTCACGATCACGGAAGCAGGCCAGATGTCAATCAGTCATGACGGTGCAGACGATGCAGGCCTGGTGTCCGACATCAGACTGCTGGGCCGGATTCTTGGCGAGGTGATCCGGGCGCAGGAAGGCGAGGCCGTGTTTGCCCTGATCGAACAGGTGCGCCAGCTTGCCGTGAGCCACCAGCGCACCAGTGACCCGCAGACCGCGGTGGCGCTGCAGGAGACACTTTCAGCCGTGGGGCGCGACCAGGCGGTGACCGTGGTCCGCGCCTTTGCCCACTATGCCCATCTGGCCAATGTTGCCGAGGATGCCGCAAAGGTCGCGCGCCTCGAAACCCGCACCGGCGACCGGTTCGGTGCGCTGTTCGACAGGCTCGATGCACTGGACGTGCCGCGCGAGCGCGTCCAGTCGGTTCTGCAAGCCGCCTGCATCTCGCCAGTGCTGACTGCCCATCCCACCGAAATCCGGCGCAAATCCAGCGCCGATGCACTCGATGCGATCTTCGGACATCTGGCCGCCATGCACGCCCAGCCACACCGCAAGGCTGACCAAGAACGCGCAATCCTCGCCCTCGTGACCCGGCTCTGGCAGACCCGCATGATCCGCCAGACGCAGCTGACTGTCGAGGACGAGATCGAAAACGCCCTGTCGTTCTATCAGGCCAGTCTGCTGCGCGAAGTACCTGACGTGTACAAGGCAATGGATGCCCGGCTGGGCATCACCAGCAAGCACCGCTGGCTTGTGATGGGCAACTGGATCGGCGGCGATCGGGACGGCAATCCCAATGTGACGGCAACGACATTGGATCAGGCCATGAGGCGCCAGTGCGAGACGGTCCTCCGCTTCTACCTGGCTGAAGTGCATGGGCTGGGTGCCGCGCTGTCGATGTCAGATACGCTGGTCGATGTCAGCGAACACCTGGTTGCACTCGCGGCCCGCAGTGGCGACGCCGGGGTCCACCGCACGCATGAACCCTACAGAAGGGCGCTGGTCGGCCTCTACGACCGGCTGGCCGCGACCCTCAAAGCCCTGACAGGTCAGACCGCCCATCCCCCGCCACGGGTGGCCGATGCCGATGCCTATGCCTGCGCGGACAGCTTTCTGAACGATTTGCGGATCATTGCGGCCTCGCTGCAAGCCAATGGCGGGGCGATCCTGTGTGAGGAAGCATTGCTGCCGTTGATCCGCGCGGTCAAGGCGTTCGGATTCCATCTGGCAACAATCGATGTGCGCCAGAACTCGGCGGTTCATGAAACAGTTGTGGCCGAATTGCTGGCAGTCAGCCAAGTCTGCACTGACTACGCAGGGCTGGAGGAGGAAGAACGCCAGACCGTCCTGTGCGCTGCGCTTGCCGATCCGCGACCGCTGCTGATCTCCCGGCACGAGTATTCGCAGACCACCTGCAGCGAAATGGCCGTCTTCAGTGCCGCAGCGGCCGGAAAAGCCCGGTTTGGCGCTGATATCATTGCTCACGCCATCATCTCGCATACCCGGTCGGTCAGCGATCTGCTCGAATTGCTGGTGCTGTTCCGCGAGACCGGACTGATGACCGGAACACTGGGGGTCGAGGGAGCAAGGCTTGACGCGATCCCGGTCCCCTTGTTCGAGACCATTGGCGATCTGCGGGCCGCGCCCGCCATCCTCGCCGGCTTTTACGGCCTGCCAGGCGTGCGCGACCTGATGCTGGGGTCTGGTGGCATCCAGGACATCATGTTGGGCTACTCGGATTCCAGCAAGGATGGCGGCATCCTGACTTCCAACTGGGAATTGTACAGGGCCGAGGTGGCGCTGGCTGGCCTGTTTGCCGATGGTGGAGCCGCCGAGGGAATGTCGATGCGGCTGTTCCACGGTCGCGGAGGCAGTGTCGGGCGTGGAGGCGGGCCAAGCCATCAGGCCATTCTGGCCCAACCGCCCGGCACTGTGATGGGCCAGTTGCGCCTGACCGAGCAAGGCGAAGTGATTGCAGCAAAATACGGCAGGCCGGAACTGTGCCGCGACAGCCTTCAAACCCTGGTGGCCGCCACCCTCGAAGCCACGCTCGCACCACCGGCCGCCAGTGTCCCGCAACGCTGGCTTGATCTGGCCGAGACTTTGTCCCGCGCCAGCATGCAGGCCTATCGCGGCCTTGTGTATGACACCCCGGGCTTTGTCGATTTCTTCTATGATGTAACGCCGATCCGCGAGATTTCAGAACTGAACATC
>JALOSP010000299.1 GCA_025458365.1 Hyphomonadaceae bacterium | reverse complement strand
CGCGAGCTCTCCCGCGAGCCGTTGACCAGCCCGGAAGCACGCGCGCGCGTGAAGCGCGCCTTGCGAGGCCTGCTCGCTCAAATCCAGGATGGTGACCTGAAATCCGAAATGACCCGCGGCCTGCTGGACCGTCTGGACCACGCGGGACGGCCGGCTGCAACGGCCACGCATACGGGCCAGCCGGGCGCGCCCAATGTCTATGGCGGCCAGAGCGGGATGCGCCTGCCCCGTCCCGGCCAGCGCCCCTGGCGTGACAACACCCAGGCTGCGCCGATGCCGAGCGCGGAATTGCGGGCACTGACTGGCGCGCGCGCCGCGAATCAGCGGGTTCCGGTCGCCGAGCTGGATGTGGTGGCGGCTGCCCTGCACAGCCCGTGGTTGCTGGAGCAGGGGGCAGAGGCGTTTGCCGCGCTGGACCTGACCCATGCGGGCCTCGATTCCCTGCGTCATGCTGTGCTTGACCGCCATTTTTCTGGTCTGCCACTTGATTTTACAGCGCTGGAGGGCCATTTCGCCCATCTTGGCGATGGTGCGGGTGCGTCAATCCTCCGGCAGGCAAAGACCCAGCCGGTCAACCCGTTTCTGCGACCTCACCTGCCGCCACAGGAAACCAGCCGTTTGTGGCTGGATGCAATTGAACGCATGACGGCGCATCGCGCCCTGCAAATGGAACGGGCCGAGATCGAGTCCGCTCTTGCAGGGGACGACGTTGCGGCGCTTCAGCGTGCGGCCCTGCTCAAGGCGGAAGAGCGGGCGCGGCGCGCTGCGGTTTCCGGCATGCCAGGCGAGGCTGACGGCGGATGATGCCGGTCTGGAACGGGGCAATCGCCTTGTCCGGATCGCGTCGTTGGTCGTGAACCGGGGCGGGTAAAACCCGGCCACCCGGTGCGAGGACAGGATTTCATGGCAGACCAGACCGAACAGAACGCACCGGGGGAAAAGTCCGGCAGCGACGCCCCCCTGCTCGACTTGAATGATGCAGCGGTCAAGAAATTCATCAAGGCGGCCAAGGCGCGCGGCCAGGTCACCTATGACGAATTGAACAAGATCCTGCCGTCGGAGGAATTTACCTCCGACCAGATCGAGGACATCATGTCCCAGCTGTCGGAGATGGGCGTCAACGTGGTCGAGACCAACGAGGACGAGACCGACAGCGAGACCGATGGCGACGAGGCCGCCGGGGAACTGGCCAAGACCGGCGCCACAGGTGCCGTGGTTGCTGCACCGACCGGCAACACGAAGGAAGGCCAGGACCGCACCGATGATCCGGTGCGGATGTATCTGCGCGAAATGGGCCAGGTGGAGCTGTTATCGCGTGAGGGCGAAATCGCCATCGCCAAGCGGATCGAGGCCGGTCGCGATGCGATGATCCGCGGCCTGTGTGAAAGCCCGCTGACCTTTGAAGCCATCATGGTGTGGCGCGACGAGCTTCAGTCCGGCCAGGTGCTGCTGCGCGAGATCATCGATCTCGACGCCACCTATGGCAAGGAAACTGGCGTCACCTCGACCGCACCTGCGCCCGAAAAGGACGAAGCCGCAGAGCCTGAAGCCCGCGCCAGCGATGACGACGACGAATATGGCACCAATCCGCCGCGCCGTCAGGAGGATGACGACGACGAGGATGAGGGTGCCGCCCTTTCCATGGCCGCGATGGAAGCCGAGCTGCGCGATGGCATCATGGCCAAGCTCGATACGGTCGCCCATCACTTCGACGAGTTCGTGGCTCTGAAGTCCAAGTCGGTCGATCTGCAAATCAAGGGTCAGGCGCTCAGCGAGGTCGATGCGGCCCAGCTGGAGAATCTGCAAGACCTGATCATCGCCGAGCTGAAGAGCCTGAAGCTCAACAATGCGCGGATCGAAGCGCTGGTCGAGCAGCTCTACACGATCAACAAGCGGCTGGTGCAGCTGGAAATGCGCCTGATGGCGCTGGCCGAAACCGCCGGTGTCAACCGGGCAGACTTTGTGGCCGCCCACCGTGGCAAGGAAATGGACCCGAACTGGCCCGATGCCATGAAGGACAAGTCCAAGAGCTGGGCCCGGTTCGGGCTGGAAATCCGCCCGCAGGTGGATGATGTCCGCAAGGAAATCTTCGGTCTGGCCACCGAAACCGGTGTACCGATCCACGAGTTCCGCGATCTGGTCCGCCGGGTCCAGAAGGGTGAGCGCGAAGCCCGGATCGCCAAGGAAGAAATGGTCGAGGCCAATCTGCGTCTGGTGATCTCGATTGCCAAGAAATACACCAATCGCGGCCTGCAATTCCTTGATCTCATTCAGGAAGGCAATATCGGCCTGATGAAGGCGGTCGACAAGTTCGAGTATCGCCGGGGCTACAAATTCTCCACCTACGCCACCTGGTGGATCCGGCAGGCGATCACCCGCTCGATCGCCGATCAGGCCCGCACCATCCGCATCCCGGTCCACATGATCGAGACGATCAACAAGCTGGTGCGCACCAGCCGCCTGATGCTGCACGAGATCGGCCGTGAACCGACACCAGAGGAACTGGCCGAAAAGCTCGGCCTGCCGCTGGAAAAGGTGCGCAAGGTAATGAAGATCGCCAAGGAGCCGATCAGCCTTGAAACCCCGATTGGGGATGAGGAAGATTCGTCCCTGGGCGATTTCATCGAAGACAAGAACGCGATCCTGCCGGTGGATGCGGCGATCCAGTCGAACCTGCGCGAAACCATGACGCGCGTGCTGGCCAGCCTCACCCCGCGTGAGGAGCGCGTGCTGCGCATGCGTTTTGGCATCGGGATGAACACCGACCACACTCTGGAAGAAGTGGGCCAGCAGTTCTCGGTCACCCGCGAACGCATCCGCCAGATCGAAGCCAAGGCCCTGCGCAAGCTGAAGCACCCTTCACGCTCGCGCAAGATGCGCAGCTTTCTGGACAGCTGATCCCGGTCGTCCCGGAACGCTCGCCAGAGCGCATACGGGACCTCGCGAATCGGGCGCACTGCTCCTGAGGTCCCGCCGGGGTGGCAGGGCGAGATTTGCGTCTATGCTGGCGGGAGCGCGGCTGTCCCCAGCCGCGTTATCGACCTGACAAGTTGCGGCTGAGGACAGCCGCGCTCCAGAAACCTTCTACCAATCAGACCCCCATGCCCACCCCCACCCTCTACATCGACGCTGACGCCTGCCCGGTGAAAGAGGAGATTTATCGCGTCGGGGCGCGCACCGGCTGCGCTGTTGTGGTTGTGGCCAACAGTTTCCTGCGCGTGCCGCATGGGGTG
>JALOSP010000298.1 GCA_025458365.1 Hyphomonadaceae bacterium | reverse complement strand
TTGCGTTTGGATGGAATCATCTGAACACCAGCAAATTGATCAAAATCAGAGGTCTGGTGCCCAACTGCGTTTCCATGGAAACGAAACGTGCACCCGAGCCTGCAGCTTGGGCCATCACCACACAAACCACAACAGCTCAGGACGATTGTCATGCCCCTGCCCGCCGGAACCGATGCATTCCTGGAACTCGCCTTTGCCGCCCAGCTGCCGCTTGCCTGGATGGGTGCCGAACTGACTGAAACCGGCGACGGGACGGTAACCATCACGGTCCCGTTCCGCGATGATTTGACCACGGCAGGCACCGGCGTGGTGATGGGTGGCATCATCGCCACCATCGCCGATGTGGCAGCAGGGCTGTCAGTAATCACCCGGCTTGACCCGCCGCGCCCCATAACAACGCTGGACTTCACGTCCCATCAGATCACCGCGGCCAGAGGCGGGCAGATTGTCGCTGTCGGACAGGTGGAGAAAGTGGGGCGCAGCTTTGCCGTGGCCGGGGCCGACGTGTTTGTCGTGAAGGACGGCGAACGGCAGAAGTGTGCAAGGCTGACAGCAACATTTGCCGTGGCCTAACAGGAGCGCAGGCCTGCGTGCCTGCAACACGCGCACCGGGAGGTGCGGGTTCTTTGGCCTGCTGGAGCGCGGCTGCCCCCAACCACCCTGAACGCGGGGACGCGTGGTCCCGCCCTCAGATTCCCGGATCGAACGATGCCACGTCGAACACATGGTCCATGCTATTGGCCGGGTTCACACAAGTGCCACCCACTGGAATCGCAGGGATGCCGGCCACCGTGCAGCCTGGACCCACATCATGCAGCACCACAGAGCCCGAAGCGATCCGCGCGCCTTCGCCCACATGGATATTGCCTAGAACCTTGGCCCCGGCCCCGATCAGGACGCCATCGGCAATCTTCGGGTGACGGTCGCCATCGGTCTTGCCTGTCCCGCCGAGGGTGACATTGTGCAGCATGGAGACATTGTTGCCGACCACGGCTGTCTCGCCGATCACGATGCCATTGGCGTGGTCCATCATCACGCCAGACCCGATCCGGGCGGCAGGATGGATATCGACCTGCAGCAATTCGGCGACGCGGGACTGCAGGAACCAGGCTAGCGAGGCCCGTTTCTGATGCCACAATTCATGGGCCACGCGATGGCTTTGCAGAGCGGTGAAGCCCTTGAAGTACAACAGCGGCTGAAGGCCGGAACGGGCTGCCGGATCGCGTTCCAGCGTGGCGGCCATATCGGCAGCGGCGGCTTCGACGATTTCCGGACGAGCAGCATAGACCGCCATGCACACATCGCGGACCTGCAGCGCGTTCATGTCGGCCCCGCCCAGTTTCTGGGCCAGCCGGTAGGCCAGCGCGGCAGCAAAACTGTCGTGCGCCAGCACCGTGGCATTGAGATAGCTCGCCAGTGCAGGCTCGCGCGCAGCCTCTGCCGTGGCTTCGGTGCGCAGTGTTTCCCACAGATCGGCACTGGCTGGGGGCGGGCTGGTGGAAACAAGGGTCGGGCGCATGGGTGAGGAACCTCGAAAGACCGTGCACCATGGCACCGGAACCTTACCCCAGCATTGCCCGTGCCAGATCATCTGGCAAGCCCCCGGTTTGAGCAACCCGCACGGCCTGCAACACGGTGATGATGGTGAAGGCATCGCGCACTTCACCGCAATCCACTGCCGCCAGCAGCGTCGCAAACGGTACCCGGATCACGTGAAGAACCTCTGTCGGGTCGGGCTCGGCGGCCCATTTCTGATGCAGACCCCAGGCGAGAAAGCTGACGGCGCGTTCGTCGGTGGCAGAGTTCGACAGGTCAAAACCGCCCAGGCGATGCCAGTGGCTGGCGGTCAACCCGGTCTCTTCGCGCAACTCGCGGGCGGCCCCATCCAGCACGTCCACCCCGGCCGGGACACCGCCTTCGGGGATTTCCCAGGACCACGCATCCAGCGGTTCGCGCCACTGACCGACCAGCGTGACCGTGCCATCGTCCCAAACCGGAAGGATCGAAACGGCCACATTGGCAAACCGGACAATGCCATAAACGCCCGCGCTGCCATTCGGTCGCGTGATATCGTGGTGCTCCACACGGATCCACGGATTGGCATAGGCTGTGCGCGAGCCAAGCCTGACATGGGGGCTGGAATCACAGGGGGCTGGTGGCAAAAAACGCATGGTTGGACTCCAGACCGGGATGCGGTCGATCTGCACCTTTCAGGTGAATACAAGAGACCGCGTGCCTATATCGGGTTGATGTTCGCACCAAGCCTGCCTGCCGAAAACGATCCGTTGCCCTTGCCAGCGCAAGACCACGCACTCCTGTCCACTCTGTCAACGCGCCGGTCGAGCAAGGTGGCCCATCTATCCGCCCCCGGGCCGGACCGTGCGACACTGAACGCCATCCTGCAACTGGCCGTGCGGGTGCCTGATCATGGCAAGATGGCGCCATGGCGGTTTGTGGTGATCGGGGGTGAGGCGCGCATGGAACTGGGGAAGGTCACTGCCGCCATCGCGCGGGCGGCCAAGCCCGATGCGGACGGGTCGCTGGAGGAGATCGAGCAAGCCAGGTTCACCCGCGCACCCATCGTGCTGGCCGTGGTGTCGGCCCCGCGCGAAAACCCGAAGGTACCGGTCTGGGAACAGGAATTGAGTGCAGGCGCACTGTGCCATTCGATCGGCCTGGCCGCTCGCGGTTACGGGTTTGCCTGCACCTGGCTTACCGAATGGGTGGCCTATGATCGCGCATTTGCCGCAGCGCTGGGTCTGTCGGAGCAGGAGCGACTGGCAGGCCTGCTCTATCTGGGCACGCCGACCGAGGCCCCGACCGAGCGGCCACGCCCTGACGCAGCCGCCCTCACGACCTGGCTGTGAACCCAAACTATTGCTAGTCAAGTCAAATTTCAATTTCCGTTGCGCCTCTTTGACGAATGCCCTCCCATTTAGGGATATATTTTATTAAAGGTGCTCTCGCAGAAGAAACTGTGATACGCGATTTACAGTAGGTCAGGTTTTGCATGCCAAACCGTTTTCAGGTAATTACATGTCGTAGGAATTGATTGGATTGAGTGTTAGGCTTTAAGTCTTTCGGTGGCAGAGGACATTTTCAGGCCCGCTTCTCATTGTCTCATCTTGACACTTCAATTTTTCTGTCTGGTAGAAGAGCATATGCAATCTCTAGGATATAAATCACCTAATTTATGAGAAAAGGAGATGCTAGAGGTTGGCGATGATGTCCAATGGC
>JALOSP010000297.1 GCA_025458365.1 Hyphomonadaceae bacterium | reverse complement strand
GGCCGACACCGGCGCGGGATGGCTGGAGCCGCCCCTTGCGGCTTCAAGGCTGCCGGCTCTGCGAGTCGGGCTGCGCGCGATAAGTTCAGCTGACGGCCGCATTCTCGGGCAGTGCGGGGTTCTACGTATAATCGATTGGCTTTGCACCTCGCGTTCCCTGTTCGGTCGCTGACCGGTCGCCCATGCAAACTCCTGAGCACGCCCCGGCGCGCGACTCCGCGCCCGGCAGCCCGCCGGCAGTTGCACCCAGGCAGCCGGCCCCGGCAGGCGGGGAGAGGCCGGCGTCTGGTGGGCGCGGACCTATGATGCCGCCGCCATCGCACGGGACACCACCGTCAAGGCCGGGCTGAAGGCGGATGGCGTGGCGGCGGTCAGCCACCCGGGCCACCTGCTGCACGAACCGCATACGGTCGAAACCGGCACAGGCGGGTTCTACCGGGTCTACACGCCCTATTGGCGCGCGGTGCGGGACCGCGACGTGCCCGCGCCTGATCCCGCACCGGTCGCGCTGCGCGCGCCCGCGTCCTGGCCCGCCGGCGACCGGCTGACGGACTGGCGGCTGGGCGCGGCGATGCGGCGCGGGGCGGCGGTCGTCCTGCCGCACCAGCGGGTGGGCGAGGCGGCCGCGCTGGACCGGCTGCGCTGGTTCATGGACGGGCCGGTCGACCGCTATCACATCGCCCGCGACCTGTGCGCCGAGGACGGCACGTCCGGTCTGTCGCAGAACCTGGCCCTGGGCGAGATCGGGCCGCGCACCGTCTGGCACGCCGGGATGGAGGCCCTGCGGCAGGGGCGCGGGGGGGCCGAGACGTTTCTGAAGGAGATCGTCTGGCGCGAGTTCAGCTATCATCTGCTGTTCCACACGCCCCATATCGCAACCGGCAACTGGAAGCCCGAATGGGACAGCTTTCCCTGGGCCGAGGGCGGCCCGGATGCCGAGGCCTGGCAGCGCGGCATGACGGGCGAGCCGTTCGTCGATGCCGCGATGCGGCAGATGTATGTGACCGGCACGATGCACAACCGGGGCCGGATGATCGTGGCAAGCTACCTGACCAAGCATCTGATGACACACTGGAAAACGGGCCTGGACTGGTTTGCCGACTGCCTGACCGACTGGGACCCCGCGGCGAATGCGATGGGCTGGCAATGGGCCGCCGGCAGCGGTCCGGATGCCGCGCCCTATTTCCGCATCTTCAACCCCGCGACGCAGGCCGAGAAGTTCGATCCCGCGGCCGCCTACCGCCACCGCTGGATCGCCGAGATGTCGCGCGCCCCCGGGCCCGAGGCGATGGCCTATTTCGATGCCGTGCCGCGGGCCTGGGATCTCGATCCCCGGCGCCCCTATCCGCGCCCGCGCATTGACCTTGGGGAAGGCAGGGCGCGGGCGCTAAGGGCTTATGCCGAAAGAAACTCTTGAGGCGGGCCCTGCGTAGACTACTGTAGGAAAAAACGCGCCGGGGGGTGCATGAACGTTCTGACGTCAGTGAAAGGCCAACATGGCCTGCCACGCTACTTTGCCGCGGGCTTTGCCGTGGCCAGCCGGTTGCAGCGCGGCCGGCTCGATTTCCTGTTGCCCGACGGGCGGCGCTTTCGTGTCGAGGGTGCGCAGCCCGGGCCCGTGGCCGAGATCACCATCCACAACGCCGAGACCTTCGCCCGGCTGATCCGCGAGGGCGACCTCGGGTTCTGCGAGGCCTATCTGGACGGCTGGTGGTCGACACCAGACCTGCAGGCGCTGATGGACCTGGTCCACGACGGCAACGAGGCGGTCTATGACGGCTATCCCGGCATGACGCTTGTCCGCGCCTTTGAAAAGCTGCGCTTCTGGTGGCAATCGAACAGCAAGGGCCAGGCGAAGAAGAACATCGCCCATCACTATGACCTTGGCAACGACTTCTACCGGCTGTGGCTTGACGACACGATGACCTATTCCAGCGCGCTGTTCCGCACCGGGCAGGAAAGCCTCGAACGCGCGCAAGAGGCGAAATATGCCAGCATGGAGAGGTACGTTCGTTGCGCATAGCCTGGGGAGATGTGCACCCCCTCTGGGGTGAAGTAGTGTAAGAGCATTCGAGTGCCGCAGCCAAAGGTGAAGGTGGCCACCCCAAGGAGCATGATGAAGTCCGCTTCGCGGGCGTAGGTACGGCACCAGTGAACGTAGCCGATGTCACAGGCGGTGCGGGGGTGGGGGTCAGCAAGTTGGTTTTGGCATTTGCGTTTTGCCACGATGGCTGAGCTGCTCGCGGCACTGGCAGTGAAGGCCAAGGTACCCGCCTTGGTGGTTGAGCCATACCAGCCGCTTGCTGAAGAAGACAAGCACGTTCCACGCTGCAAGCACCCTGTGGGGTCAGATGATGGCACTGCCGCTGCCTCACAAGCCTCCCTCGCCTTACGTGCAGCGATGTTTTCTGCACCAGCAGGTGTTTTGCCTGTTGGAGATGAGGGGTCGGGGGCCTGACAAAGCTGCAGCATGCGCCATATGCGGTTGGCCATGATGGCTGGAAGCGGCAGCATCACCTGGTAGTTGCTGGCTGCAGCGACACGGCGGGCAAGCCGCCCCAATGCCGCCACCACTGCAGCAGTGACACAGCGGGCAAGCCGCCCCACTGCCGCACACCACTCTTTGAAGATGTGATGCATGACAGTGAACAACGCGCTGAGAGCAACCTTGATGGCAGAATGATAGCGCTGGCTGGTGTGTACTACATCACATGAGTTCTCGTTGGCCTGCGGCTGGCCAGGTCCATCGCCATGCAGCACACCGTTGGGATGTGGAGTACGCACAGGGGGGATGGTGTGTTTCCAGACTGCTTCCGTGCAGTTTTCGAGGTAGTGGTGTAGGAGGGCGGCGTAGCAGTGTGCCAGGTCGTGGCGCTTGAAGTAGTGCATGAGTGCGGTGACGAGAACCTGGCTTTGCTGACGGATGGCAGGGGACATCACGAAAGGCACGTTCCAAGCCACTGCCATGTCTCTGAGGAGGGCTGCATGGTCTGTCAACATGCGTTCAATTCAACGGTTACATTTGAAAAGCCCATGCTTTTGATGCGTAATGTCGCTAACCAACATGTTCTGCGTCAGCCTTCGGCGGAAATCGATCGGTTTCTGACAATAACGGAACCCCAAGCTAGAGGCAGCAGTGGCTTATTACACTGAGTGCTGGGTGCGTGGACGCAGCGAGACGCCCTGACCGCTCTGTTCGCCGGCCCGGATCAGGTTGGTGAAGCTTTGGGTGAACACC
>JALOSP010000296.1 GCA_025458365.1 Hyphomonadaceae bacterium | reverse complement strand
ATCCACCCTGACCGCGCCGGATCCAGTGACCGTCGACGCACACCCGGCCCTGTCCACTGTCATAGCAGCGCGCATCGATCCAGCGCCAATTGCCATCCGCCGGCAGGTTGAGCGCATAGCCATAGCCGTAAGCCGGACCCTCGGTGCCGTTCCACGCCATCGGGCGCACATCGCCAGACCGGCCCGGCCTCATGCGAGGATCACCGGGCGCAAATGCGGGGGCCAACCGGGGCGCGGGTGTAACGGCTGTGTCAGCCGGGCGGCGGTAATTCTGGGCGCTGGCGGCTGAGGCAGCAACGATAACGGCAGCCGTTGCAAAGGCTGTGACAGCAAGACTGGTGCGCATTCTGCGCTCTCCCGAGGTGATGGACGGACCGGCCTTCTGCCGGGGCGTCCCCTTTCAAGCAGGCCGGAGAACGGTTTGCACGCCGCCTCTCCCCAATCGTGTAATCCCGGGTGCACAAGGCCTGTGGACTTCGCGTCGAAGGCGAAATCGCGTGACGGGCCGATATCGCCTGCCGCAGCGGCACCCCTTACGGAACATTTCCCTTGACGTTCACGTCACTTGCGGCAATAGCGCACGGGTCACCTGCGCTTCTGCATGGTGACCACGCCCCGCAGGACAGGAGCGGCGATGCAGAACACTTCATCCGAGCGCGAGTTCTGGAGCATCGGCGAGATGTCCAAGGCATTCGAAGCGACGCCACGCGCTCTGCGTTTCTATGAAGACAAGGGCCTGCTGTCACCGCGCCGCGAGGGCCTGAACCGGCTCTACGGTCACCGTGACCGCGCCCGGCTGAAACTGATCCTGCGTGGCAAATCGGTAGGGCTGCCGCTGGATGACATCCGCGAGATCCTCGACCTCTACGATCTGAAGGACGGCCAGCAATTGCAGATGCGCAAGTCGCTGGAAAAGTTCACCGCCCATGCAGCCGTGCTGCAGAACCAGCGCGATCACCTCGACGAGGCCATCGCCAATCTGAACGAGAGGATCGCCTGGCTGGAATCACAATTGGCAAAGCCAGCCAGCCCGGTTGATGGGGCAGACGCCTACGCTGCCCGCGCCCGCAGCGCGCTGGATGGCGATACACACGACTTCGCGGACAGCCGGGCAACGGCTGCCGTGACGGCCCGCACCGCCGCAAGGCAGTGATGCTCAGGGGCCAACGGGTGGCACGACCGTCAAGGCCGTGTCACCCGCAACTGGCATGACAGGGCCCCGGACAACATCCGGGCACGACAGAAAACACCAAGACGCACACAACAAGAACCGATTGAGGACACGACCATGGGCTATCAGGCACCGCTTCGCGACATGCAGTTCATTTTCGACGACGTGCTCGATGTTGACCGCTATTCCAATCTGGAAGGCTTTGCCGACGCGCCAAAGGACGTGCGCGACCAGATCCTGGAAGAGGGCGCCAAGTTCTGCGAGACCGTGCTGGCGCCACTCAATGCGGTGGGCGACAAGCAGGGTTGCACCTGGAACCCGGACAACACCGTGACCGTGCCGGACGGCTTCACCGAAGCCTATCACCAGCTGGTCGAGGCTGGCTGGCCACTGCTGTCGGCAGACCCTGCCTATGGTGGCCAGGGCCTGCCGCATGTGGTCAACATGGCCTATTCGGAAATGACCTCCAGTGCCAACATGGCGTTTGGCATGTATCCGGGCCTGACCCATGGCTGCTATTCGGCGATCCACGAAGGTGGCACGCCCGAGCAGAAGGACCTCTATCTGCCCAAGCTGGCCTCTGGCGAATGGGCCGGGACCATGAACCTGACCGAGCCGCATTGCGGCACCGACCTTGGCCTCTTGCGCACCAAGGCGGTGCCGCAAGCTGACGGCACCTACAAGATCAGCGGCCAGAAAATCTGGATCTCCGGTGGTGAGCATTCGATGACCGCCAACCACATCCATCTGGTGCTGGCCCGGATCGAGGGCGCCCCGGCGGGCGTGAAAGGCATCAGCCTGTTCATCGTGCCAAAGTTCATCGTCCATCCCGATGGCAGCCTGGGCGAGCGCAATTCCGCCTATTGTGTCGGCCTTGAAGAAAAGATGGGCATCCACGGCAATTCGACCTGCGTGATGCAATATGAGGAAGCCACCGGCCATCTGATCGGCGAGCCGAACAAGGGCTTGGCCATCATGTTCGTGATGATGAACGAGGCCCGCCTCGGGGTCGGCCTGCAAGGCATGGCGATCGGCGAGGCCGCCTATCAGGCTGCTCTGGCCTTTGCGAAGGACCGCCGCCAGGGGCGCAGCCTGACCGGCCCGAAAGAGCCCGATCAACCGGCCGACAACATCCTGGTCCACCCGGACGTGCGGCGCATGCTGATGGACATCAAGGCGATCACAGAGGGTGGCCGCGCTTTCCTGTACTGGACCGCGCTTTATGGCGACCTGTTGCACAAGAGCCCGGATGAAGCCGTGCGCCAGAAGGCCGGCGACTACATGGCGCTGCTGACCCCGGTGCTGAAAGCCTATTTGACTGACAAGGGCCACAAGAACGCCTCGGACGCGCTGCAGGTCCATGGTGGCTCGGGCTTCACCGAGCATTATCAGGCCAGCCAGTTCCTGCGCGATTCCAAGATCGCCATGATCTATGAGGGCACCAACGGGGTGCAGGCGCTGGACCTGGTGGGTCGCAAGCTGGCCGCCAATGGTGGCCGGGCGCTGCAGACCTTCCTCGCCGAGATTGACGAATTCTGCGCCGAAAACGAGGCAGACGCCAACCTGAAGCCGTTTGTGGAAGGTCTGAAGTCGGCGCGTGCGCAGCTGCAGGACGGCACCATGTGGCTGATGGCCAATGGCATGAGCAATTTCGACAATGCAGGTGCCTCATCCCATGACTATCTGCATGTGTTCGGGATCACCGGGCTGACCTACATGTGGGCGCTGATGGCCAAGGCCGCTTACGCCAAAGCCGGGACCGATCCGTTCTATGACACCAAGATCAAGACCGGGCGCTATTTCCTCGACCGCATCCTGCCCGAGATCGCCTCCCACCTCGCCAAGGTGAAAACCGGCGCCGAGCCGGTGATGGCGCTGTCTGCGGACGAGTTCTGAGGGTGGAAGGGACTACCGCCCCCTCCCTCCCCCGCCAGATCGGTGCGGGTGTCATTGCCTCGCTGGTGTCTGGCCTGCTTGGCGGGATCGTGCTGGGGGTGTGCGTCTTCCTGGGGGCAGTGCTGGTGGAAACCATGACTGACAAGCCGGTCCTGTCGGCGCTGCTCGACG
>JALOSP010000295.1 GCA_025458365.1 Hyphomonadaceae bacterium | reverse complement strand
TATGGCTTCTGACGGAAGTCGGGAGATGCGCAGATGGGGAACCAGTCGTTTGATGTCGTGGTGATCGGGGCAGGGCCGGGGGGCTATGTGGCCGCGATCAGGGCAAGCCAGCTTGGCTTTTCGACCGCGATTGTGGAGCGCGAGAATCTCGGCGGCATCTGCCTGAACTGGGGCTGTATCCCCACCAAGGCGCTGCTGCGCTCTGTCGATGTCTATGAAAACATCAAACACGCCGAGGCGTACGGCCTGTCGGTGACCGGGGTATCATTCGACCTGTCGAAGATCGTGGACCGCTCGCGCAAGGTGGCCAAACAGCTGTCTGGTGGTGTCGGCTACCTGATGAAGAAGCACAAGATCACCGTCATCGACGGGGCCGCCACCCTGTCGAAGGGCGCCGATGCCCCTCTGGTGACCGTGACCGGCAAGGACGGGTCGGCGACCAGGGTAGCGGCAAAACATGTGATCGTGGCCACCGGGGCGCGTGCCCGCACGATCCCGGCAGCGGGGCTGGCGCCCGATGGCAAATACATCTGGACCTATCGGGAGGCGCTGGTGCCTGACACAATGCCCAAGCGGCTGGTGGTGGTCGGCTCTGGCGCCATCGGGATCGAATTTGCCAGCTTCTTCCGGTCACTGGGCTCAGAGGTCACCGTGATCGAGGCGCTCGACCGGGTGCTGCCGGTGGAGGATGCCGAGATTTCCGCCTTTGCCGCCAAGGCCTTCACCAAGCGCGGCATCCGCCTGATCACGGGCGGGCAGGCCAGCCTGAAACCGGGCGCCAATGGCGTGACGGCGACCGTGAAAGTCGGTGACAAGGTCGAAGTGATCGAGGCGGATCGGGCTATCGTGGCCGTCGGCATTGTGGGCAATTCCGAGAACCTTGGACTGGAGGCGTTGGGCGTGACGGTGGAGCGCAGCCATGTCGTGACAGACGGCCTCGGCCGCACCAATGTGAAAGGGCTTTACGCCATCGGCGATATCACCGGGCCGCCATGGCTGGCCCACAAGGCGTCTCACGAGGGCGTGGCCTGCGTGGAAGCGATTGCAGGCATGCACGCCCATGCGCTCAACGTCGCGCGCATTCCCGGCTGCACCTATTCCAATCCGCAAGTCGCCAGCGTCGGCCTGACCGAGGAGAAGGCGAAGGCGGCGGGCCATGAGGTCCGCGTCGGTCGCTTCCCGTTCAACGGCAATGGCAAGGCCATTGCGCTCGGCGAACCGGAAGGCCTGGTGAAGACCATCTTCGACGCCAAAACCGGCGAACTCCTGGGCGCCCACATGATCGGCACCGAAGTCACCGAGCTCATTCAGGGCTATGGCATCGCCATGACGCTGGAAACCACCGAAGCCGAGTTGATGGAAACCGTGTTCCCGCACCCGACGCTGTCAGAAATGATGCATGAGGCGGTGCTGGATGCCTATGGTCGGGTGGTGCATATCTGAGGGGCGGGCAGGAAAGTCTCGCCTGTGTTCCTCCTTTGTGGTAGGAACACCCTCATGGCTCTCAACATCAAATCCCCCCGCGCCGATGCGCTGGCCCGCGAACTGGCGGCCATGCGCAAGCAGTCCATCACCGAAGTGGTGGAGGCCGCACTCGATGTGCTGAAAGAGCGCGAGGATGAAGCGCGCGAAACACTGCGGGCAGAGCGCCGGGCGCGGATTGACGCTTTTCTGGCCGAACTGGATGCGAAACGCGGACCCGATCTTGACCCCCGCCCATTGAAGGAGATTCGTGACGAGCTTTGGGGCGGTCTTTGATTGTTCTGGAGACCTCGGCGCTGATCGCAGTGCTCATGAATGAGCCCGCCCGGCCAAGGCTATTGTCGGTTCTCGACGCGGGCCACCATGTCGTCATGTCTGCCGTGAGCCGGTATGAAGCGATGATCGTTTTGCGTGGCAAAGGCGAAGCCGAACCACAGGCGCAGGTTGACGCCTTTCTGGGCGAGATCGCTGCCGAGATCATCCCCTTTGACGAAGCTCAATCCACACTGGCATTTCAGGCCTATGCCCGGTTTGGCAAGGGTTCTGGCTCACCGGCCAGGCTGAATCTCGCCGATTGTGCCGCCTATGCACTGGCGATGCACCTTGGAGCACCGTTGGTGTTCGTTGGCGAAGATTTTGCGCAGACGGATGTTGTTGCGGGGTGAGGGATTAGGGACATCGAGGGGTCGGGACGATGGAGGCTTCTCGCGGATGATCTCTGCTGATTCAAACTGACCTTTGAGTTTCATGTCGTTTAGCATCGCCCTCAGCGCGCCTGCTCAAATCAACGCGATTAACTCAGCTATGGCACTCGCTTTCCAGACCATCCCAAGATCAGATTCGTCGTTAATGCGTCCGCTGTAGATCCCAAGAAAACGATGCATAGGGCCGGGAAAAATGGCCGCGCTACCGTCTTCCAAGTGAACACTACCGCCGCCACGATAAGCTATCACGGGAGAACCTGACTGCCCCGGCCTGCCGCGACAGTCGATAAGAAATACTGGAAGGTGGTCATAGCTGAGGTCAGGCTCAGAGGCGATGTATCCGGTGGCCCAGATTGCTACAAAGCCTTCACCGCTTGTTTTGCCGAAGGGAAACCCGACCACGCTGACGACTTCGGCCGGACCGACCGCAATTGGAGGTCCAGGGTTTGCTGGATCGTATGGAATGATCTCTGCTTGTTCCAAGTTCTGCAGCTGCAGAGCAACAAAGTCAGCACGGGCGCCAAAGGTCGGATGTTCCCACCATAATGGGGCTTCATTTTCGTCAAGCAGTGGCTCAACCGCTAAAGCCCAACTGCCTAGTCGTTGACGCTGATTGTGGGCAATAACAACCTCGTTTGGAATGCCGCCTGTGAGCGAGAGTGTCTTGCCGGTTTCAGGATGTCTCCCGGTAAAGTTGTGGCGATTGGTTACCAAAACGGGGCCTTTTGCCGACTGCACCAGAAAGCCAGTTCCAGTTGCGAGGTCCGTCCCATTGAACCGCATCTGCAGGAACAGGGACATCACTGACGGCGGGGCGAGCATTACACGTCTAGTCATCTGTTTCTCCCGGTTCTTCAACTAGCCAGCTAGGTGGTTCGCAACTTTGAGAACGTCGGCATCAGCGAAACATCGCATTTTGTCGCAATTCAGTGAACACTAGCTGTCGTAGCTATCAGAAGCTGCTGCAAGTTTTTTTGCTGAGCCAGAACAGCTGGAATGTAACAGGTAATTGATTTATTTCTTAATTTTCATGTAAGCGAATGAACCAATAT
>JALOSP010000294.1 GCA_025458365.1 Hyphomonadaceae bacterium | reverse complement strand
ATTGGCCTCGCCCTTCTCCACCATCGGTCCGCTATGCTGGGTGGGATCGAGGCGCAGGGGATAGCCGAACGCCTGTTCGAAAGCCTGCGCCACAGCCGTCTTGGAGAGGTCATGGGCGGCAAAATTCCAGGCTGGCTGATCCGGGCCTGGGGCAGTGATCCGGTCCGAGACAGTCTCGTCGGCAAAGTGCATCCACAGGTCCGGTGTCTCGCCGGGCCGCGCGGCCCGCCCGCCTGCCAGATGCAGTGCTGGCCAGATCAGATACCAGGGCCGGGCCGGGTCGGGCGCAAAGCCGATCACTGGCCCGTCCTTGGGGCGCGGCGACAGCAGGACTGCGGCGAAATAGATGCCCCAGTGCAGCACTTCCGACAGATGCGCGGCATCGAAGGGCACAAAGGCCCCGGTCTTGCGGACCCGCACACCAGTGAGGTGCCAGTCAAAATCCTGCACCAGACCTCTTTGTCGGCCCGCCCCAGAGCTGTCCGGGGCCGCGGTGGCGAATGCAGGGGCGGAGGCATCAGAATGCTACATAGGAGGACCATACGCACACAGCCGGATTCGGTTGCAGCTGTGCGACATGAAATTTCAGAGCCAATTCAGTGGCACTTCCATGACTGAGGACGAAGAGGCCTCCCGTCTTTGCGTGGCTTGCTTTCCAGGCCCGATCCGGTGCACACGCGTTCGTGACGGGACTAGACTGGATGCCGGGCTGGCATCCACAGGAAGGACGATGACTATGCGTGCACGTAAACTGCTGGCGGCTGGCGCCGTGGTGCTGTCGGGACTGGTGCTGGGGATGCCCGCAGGCGCCCAGGACGCGTCGCTGGCGCCTTCATTTGCCAATCTCAGCCTCTCGTCTGGCTTCGTGCCGGACCCGGCGACGGTGCAGGTGGTGGCCGGTGGCTCTGTGGATGCCAGCTACCTCGGCAATGGCTGCAATGGCATGATCGCCAATGCGCCGGATGTGAAGCTGAGCTGGCGCAATGACGGCGGCAGCCGTCTGACCATCATGGCGGTTTCCGGTGGCGACACCACGCTGGTGATCAACATGCCCGACGGCAGCTGGCTGTGCGACGATGACAGCGGCGGCGACCTCGACCCGGCGGTGGTGATCCGCAATGCGCCGTCCGGCGTGTATGACATCTGGGTTGGCACGATCGGTGACGGCGATGGCCGCGCGATCTTGAGCATCTCCGAGCTGTAAGCCGTTCTCTACGGCTCAGAGCCACAGACATCACGGGCGCGCAGGACTGTCCTGCGCGCCCGCTTTCTTTGGTGCGGTTCTGGGGTGCCGTACTGGTGCCGATGCGATCAAGCGGCCTGGCGCTGGCGGCCCCAGTTGCGGGCAGCAAGTTCGGCATCGATGGCCCGGGCAAAGTCGGTGCGGGACAGAGGCGGGCCGCCAGCTTCCGGCGCCGTGCGTCCCGCCTTGCGCGCCACATAGCGCTGCAGGCGCAGGCTATGGGAAATGCCGGTGAGCTTCTTGAGATAGGAAATCTGGCGCTCGGTGGGGCGTTGGCTCGGGGGCAGGTGGCTGGTCATGGCGGCCTCGGTTCGTTGTGATCTGGAACATAGTGCGCACAGGTGACCTTCGGAAGGGGTGGAAAGCCATAATTCGATTAACGTACGACCGTATATGGCGTAGTAAGGGGCGGCGGCCGTTCCCGCCCGACCCGTACAATTTTCGGCAAATGCCGGTATGTGCCTTGACCGCGTTTGAACGGGTGCGGCCCTAGTGTCGTCCGCACGGGGCAGGCTGGCGTTCTGCCCTCAAGCAGGGACCCTCGCGCATGCTCGCGTCAGCGCTCAGTCCAGTGTTCGCAGCCACGGTGTTCAAGCCGAAGCAGCTGCAACGTCCGCCCGAAGAGCAGCGGGCGGGACAGGCGAGCTATGCCCGCGCCAGCCAGCCCCCTGCGCAGCCCACAACCGACACCTCCCGCGCCAATGGCGGCCGCGAACTCGACGTGAAAGCCTGAGAATTATTTCCGCATAGCCTGGCAGGCGAGGGCCTTTGCAAATCAGGCCTGCAAGGCCTAACGGGCTCCCATGAGTGAGCAATCCGGTACCATCACCCCGCCCGCGCCGCGCCGCTATGGCGCCCTCAATCTGATCGGCCTGAAGACCCTGTATGAGCGCGAGGTGCGGCGGTTCTGGAAAGTCGCGGTCCAGACGATCTTCGGGCCCGTGGTCTCAAGCTGGCTGTTGATGGTGGTGTTCGTGATGGCGTTTGGCGCCGGGCACCGGGTGGTGGACGGGATCCCGTTCCCCGACTTTCTCGCGCCTGGCCTGATCATGCTGACGGTGATCCAGAACGCCTTCGCCAATTCCTCCTCCTCGATCATCGTGGCCAAGGTGCAGGGCACCACCACTGACTTTTTGATGCCGCCACTCTCACCAGCTGAGCTGACGGCGGCCTTTGTCGCAGGTGCGACCACGCGCGGGCTGCTGGTGGCAGTGGCAACGGCGCTGTCGGTGGCGCTGTTTGCCGATGTGACCCCGATCAATTGGGCCGTGGCGTTCTTCTTCATTCTAGTGGCGTCGGTGCTGTTCTCGGCGCTCGGGGTGCTGTCGGGGATGTGGGCCGACAAGTTCGACAATCTGGCTTTCGTCACCAGCTTTGTGATCACACCGCTGACGTTCCTGTCCGGCACGTTCTATTCGATCAAGGTGCTGCCGGAGCCGTTTCACACGCTGTCGCTGATCAATCCGGTGTTCCATCTGATCGACGGTGTCCGCTTTGGCTTCACCGGCCATGCCGATGCTTCGGTGGCAGTCTCGGCTCTGATCGGGCTGGTTCTGGCGCTTGGAGCCGTGGTGGCCGTGTGGATGGCCTTCCGCAGCGGCTGGCGGATGAAGGCGTAACGCACAGGGGCAACTGCGATGCATGACTTCGAAGGCTTCAATGCCATCGTCACTGGGTCAGCCACCGGCCTTGGCGCCGCCACGGCTCTCGAGCTGGCACGGGGCGGTGCGCGCATCGTCCTGAACTATTCGCGCTCGCGCACCGAATGCGAGGCAACGGCCGCCGCCTGTGCGCAGGCCGGTGCCGCCGAAGTCCGGATTGTCCAGGCCGATGTGGCCAGCGATGCTGACTGCCGCGCTCTGGCCGAAGCCGCCTCCGACTGGGGCGCCCTGCATGTGCTGGTCAACAATGCCGGCATCACCAAGCACGTCCCCAATCATGCCGACCTCGACGGCCTGACGATGGATGATTTCCAGCGGCTCTATGCCGTCAATACGGT
>JALOSP010000293.1 GCA_025458365.1 Hyphomonadaceae bacterium | reverse complement strand
TTCAGCGAATCTGCTTCCAGCACCGCAGCGTCGATCCGTGATTTCACCAGATCACCGATCGAAACGACCCCGACCAGCTGCCCGGATTCGAGAACAGGGAGGTGTCGGATGCGCTTGTCGGTCATCAGTGTCAGGGCCTCGGTGATGGTTGTGGCCGGAGTGACTGTCACAAGATGGGCCGTCATCAGCGTACCAACGTCGCGGTCGAGTGCCAGGCTCCCCTCGCGCGCACAGGCCCGCACGATATCGCGCTCCGACAGGATGCCACAGGGCTGGCCTGCTCCATCCAGCACAACCACGGCGCCAATGCCGCGCTCGGTGAGCAGCCTGGCGGCATCACGTACCGACATCTGGACAGATGCCGTGATGACGGAGCCGCCCTTCGTGGCCAGGATCGATGAAATCATGTGTGTCCCTCCCCATGCGGTCCCGCCGCTTCGCGACGACATCCACTGCGGGGCATCATGCCCTATCGGACGCGACTGACAAGCAGAATCAATCCGGGTTCTTGTCCAGTGGCTCCCGCGCGCGCAGCAAGGGCCACACAAGCAAGCCGGTCAGAAAGCCGAACAAGTGGCTTTCCCATGCAATCGGCACCACGCCTGTCACCCGCCCCACTGCGGCAAGGCCCACATTGATCACAAGAAAGAAGCCAGCAGAGGTCAGGACAGCGCGATGCATCTGGTTGCCGCGCCCGCCCGCCCCCAGCGCGGACCACAGGAAACCGCCAAAGACGCCCGAGATTGCACCGGATGCTCCCACCATCGGGTTTTCGGCACCCGGATTGATCCAGACGAAACCGAGGGCGCCACCTATCCCGCACAGCAGGAAAAACAGGATGAACCGGATCACACGGTTGCCATCACGCGCGATACCGGATTCGGCGAGCGGTCCGACCTGGGCCAGCATCGCAACATTCATCAGAAGATGGACCGGACCGAAGTGCAGGAATTGGTGGGTGACATAAGGCAGGAGGCGGCCATCACCCAAGGGACCTTCCGGCCAGAGCGAAAACAGAACGACCATCAAGGTCTGGAAACGGTCGCCGCCCAGCACGCCGACACCAAATACAATCAGGATGAAGCCGATCAGCATTGCGGTGCCGGCCGGAAACGTCTTGAAGATCGGCTCGCGACCAGGCGGGCGCTGCCTGGCGCCGGTCAGCGGGACCCCGGAATGGTGCGGATCGGTCAAGCGGCGCTACCCCGGCAAAGGGCAGCCTCCACCAGTTCCATCCGGTCATTGCCAAAATACATGTCTGTCCCATCAATGAAGAGTGTCGGTGATCCGAAGCCACCGCGCCTGATCAGTTCATCTGTCATATCAGCCAGTCGGGCCTTGACCGGTTCACTCGCGGCCCGATCAAGAACAGCACCAGGATCGAGACCGGCCTGCAATGCACAAGCGCCAACAACCTCGGCCTGACTGATATCTTCGCCACGACTCCAATAGGCTGCGAACAGTTCCCGTGCGAGCGCCGCAGTGCCTCCGTCCTCCAAGGCAGCCACACACGCCCGCATGGCAAGCACCGACCGGACAGGAAAGATCGACGGCCAGCGCAACTCCAGCCCCTGAAACCGGGCCCAGTCCTGCAAATCCTTGGCTGCATAGGCTGCCTTGGCGGGCACCGGCGCGGCGCGCTGCTGATAGACAGCCTGGTTTACGGCATTGAACACGCCGCCAACGAGGATCGGCTTCCAGTCGATCTCCGCCCCTGCCACTGCTGCGATTGGAGTGATCCGGTCAAACGCCAGCCAGGTCCAGGGCGAGGACACATCAAAAAAGAACTCAATCCGGGCTGACATCCGGGCGGCCTCCCTGCCTGCGGCGCTGCTCGGCCAGTTCGACCATCTGAAGCACCCGCGCATACCGTCCAAAGGCCGTGATCAGTGCCATGTGGAACCCGGCCAGCCCGCCCAGGCAATAGCGACGCTGAAAGTAGAATTTGAGGAAGGTCAGCGGCAGCTCGGTCACCAGCCGGGCTTTCAGCAGGAAGCCCGGCGGCCTGTCATACGTGCTCGCTGCCAGTCGGGCGACATAGTTTGCCTTGTTGATGGCATGATGCCAGTCGCGGAAAGAATAATGCCACAGCGGGTTGGAGATGGTGACAGGCTGATCAGCAACATCGATCTCCAGCTTGTCCTGATTGGGATTGGGGCCGGTGCGGGCGATCCGGCGGTCCCAGATCAGGATGTGGTCTTGCGTATAGCCCAGCGGTGGTGGCTGGATTTCGCCGGGAAACACCATGGCCTTGCGCACGATCATCAGCCGGGGCGGCTGACCGGTGGCAAAGCGTGCCCGCACCTCGGCAATGAAAGCGGGGGTGAGGATCTCGTCGGCATCGATCGACAGAATGAAATCATGGCTCGCATGGCCTTCGCCAAAGCGCCGCTGCGGCCCAAAGCCCGGCCAGGGATTGGTGACGACCCGCGCACCCAGTCCTTCGCAGATCGAAACAGTGGCATCGGTCGAGCCCGCGTCAATCACCAGCAATTCTCCGCCCAGATGCCGGGCAGCCTTCAGGCACGGTCCGATCCGGTCTGCCTCGTTCAGCGTGCGAACCATCACAGTCAGCGGCAGCGGAGACAGGCTTGGCTCTTCCGGACCGGCGCCACCGAACAGGTGGCGCAGCGCAGCGTCCATTGTATTGCCTGCTTCAGAATGGATCATTGCGAAGGCCGACATAATACAGCTGCTTCTTGAAGGCCCTGATGATCTTCGCCAGCTTGTTCTTTGGACGGGCCGGCATGGTGGGATCGGTCACATTGCGCTGGATGCCGATGTGGGCAGCCACACCTGGCAAGGCATAGGCCATCGTCATGCCCGCTTCCTTGACGACACCGGACATCCGGTCGGGATAGACGGCCGAAAACGGCTTGAACCGCTCCCACAAGGCGGTCCGGATCAGGCCCGGGTTGGGCGACCAGCCATAATATTCGGGATGCGACTCCGGCCGCATGATGGCAAATGGCTGACCGGCAACGTCCACACGGTCGGAATGCTTGCGGTGCTTGGCCTTGATCTCGGTGAACACCCGCACGCTGACATTGGCGATCTCGGGCCGCTGTTCCATCAGGCCCATGCATGCCGTCCAGTCGATGGGACCTGAGAACTCCCAATCATCTTCCAGATGGCAGACCCACGGTGTCCGCACCTGAGAGTAGAGCCGGTCGATGGAACCCATGACCCCCAACCTTTGGCTTCCTGACAGAATGGTGGCGTAGGGATGGGCCTCGGCGACTGCGG
>JALOSP010000292.1 GCA_025458365.1 Hyphomonadaceae bacterium | reverse complement strand
GCCAAGTTTAGGGCGATCTCCACAGCAGTCGCGTACCTAACAACCGCAGCAGAATTGTCATTGCGTTTTCTCGGGCCTTCTGCTTTGTCCTATTGGGATTTCATGCGTTGGGCATAATCTCGTTCCGAATACGGAATTTTCTTTCTCCCCATCAACCCGTCTCCCCGAACAATTCCCGGCCGATCAGCCAGCGGCGGATTTCGCTCGTCCCTGCGCCGATCTCGTAGAGCTTGGCATCGCGCAGCAGGCGGCCGGTCGAATAGTCGTTGATATAGCCATTGCCGCCCAGGCACTGGATGGCTTCGAGCGCCATCCAGGTAGCCTTCTCTGCCGCATAGAGGATGGCGCCAGCCGCATCCTTGCGGGTGGTCAGGCCCCGGTCGCAGGCCTTGGCGACGGCATAGACATAGGCGCGGGCGGTCGAGAGCGTGACGTACATGTCGGCGATCTTGCCCTGCATCAGCTGGAACTCGCCGATTTTCTTGCCGAACTGCTTGCGCTCATGCAGGTAGGGCAGCACCACATCCAGACATGCCTGCATGATGCCGATGGGGCCAGCGGCCAGCACGGCGCGCTCATAGTCCAGCCCGCTCATCAGCACGCCAGCCCCGCCATTCAGCGGACCCATGACGTTGTCTTCAGGAACTTCGCAGTCTTCGAACACCAGCTCGCCTGTGGGGCTGCCGCGCATGCCCAGCTTGTCGAGGCTCTGGGCCACCGAAAAGCCCTTGAAGTCCTTCTCGATCAGGAAGGCGGTGATGCCACGGCTGGCCAGTTCCGGCTCGGTCTTGGCGTAGACGATCAGCGTGTCGGCGTGTTTGGCGTTGGTAATCCAGAACTTCCCGCCATTCAGCACATAGCGGTCACCCTTCTTGTCGGCCCGCAGGCTCATCGAGACCACGTCAGAGCCCGAGCCGCTTTCGCTCATGGCGAGCGAACCCACATGCTGGCCGCTGATCAGGCCGGGCAGATAGCGCTTCTTCTGATCCTCATTGCCCCAACGGCGCAGCTGGTTCACGCACAAATTGGAGTGGGCGCCATAGCTCAGGCCAACAGACGCCGAGGCCCGCGAGACTTCCTCCATGGCCACCACATGCTCGAGGTAGCCCAGACCCGAACCGCCGTCTTCTTCGGACACGGTGATGCCGAGCAAGCCCATGTCACCCAGCTTGGGCCACAGGTCTCGCGGAAACTCGTCGGTGCGGTCGATCTCGGCGGCGCGCGGGGCGATTTCGGCAGCGGAAAAACGCTCAACCGTTTCACGGATGGCGTCGGCGGTGTCGCCCAGATCGAAATCGAGCGAGGGGTAGGAATTGCGTAACATGGCGCCCTTATCGGGCGTGGCGCCGATGCTGGCAAGATGGCCGCTGCCGGGGTGGGCGGGGCTTTCGGCCTAGTCGCCCTTGTTTTCCCCGGCCAGGCCGATCAGACCCACAACCAGCAACACAAAGCCGATGGCAGCGGCCAGTAGCGGCGTGGATTCCATCGCCGTCAGGGTCGGTGCGTCCGCCGGACGGTTCAGCAGGCCTTCGGTTGCCGAGCGCCACAGGCCCAGCACCATGGCCATCCCGCCAATGCCGGTCAGCACCTGATTGACAGTGCGGGCGAGGGGAGGTGCACCGTCTTCGGCATCGCCACTGACGGATGTATCGGACTGCGTCGTGACCCGTGGCGGAATCGGCTCCAGCGGGGCCTTGCGGCGCCCGAACGGCTGGTCATTGGCTGGCAGCGATGGCAATGGCGCAAAGCCGTTGGCCGGGGCAACAGGTCGCTGAACCGGTGCGGTCTGGTCGATAGTCTCGAAGTTCAACTCGTCAGAGGCCGGGAAAGCCTGTAGCGTCTGGTTGAGCCGGGCACGCACCGCGGCCGTGCCCACCAGCGGCTCGGACGGCTCCGGCGCCAAGGTCGCAGCGTCATTGGCAGCTTCCGGCAGGGCTGCATCACCGGTTTCGCGTGCAAGGTCAGCATCAGGGGAGGCCGCTTCATCGTCGAAGTCAGCCTCAGGCTTGCGCGGCAGCGCGACGCTGCGTGTCGGCACTGGCTGGGTGGCTTCTGCTTGTGTCGGTGCTGGCCTGGCTGGCGGCGGTACGGTGTCTTCCGGTTCCGGGAAGGCGGCGAGGATTGTCCCATTGCCGTCGGTGCGCACAACACGATCAGTGGGGCGCACCCGGCGCGCCTGATTGTCATTGGTGGGCACGACAACCGGGGTCGGCGCTGGCGGCCTGTTGCCATCGGGTTCGAGGAACAGGGCAGCCTCGGCAGCCCGGCGCCGGACCAGGGCATCGACAATCGTGGTCGTACCGTTCAGCACAGCACAGCGCCAGGCGCCCATGGCGGTGGCCGCGGCAATCGGCTCGCCTGCGTTGAAGTGGGCCAGCACCTCGCTGTTCAGAAAGTGCTCGGTGCCGATGTTGAATGCCAGCGAGACCAGTGCGTCGAACTGGTTCTGGCTGATCGGTGCATGCACATTCTGCCGCACCACATCTTCCACCGGGCGAAGGTCCCAGCGCAGCTGGTCTTCGGCCTCCAGCCGGTCGATCACGATCCCGTCGCGGGCGAACTGGGTGTGGCCGAACCCGATGGTGTAAGTGCCGTCAGGCAGGCGTGCGGCACGGGCCCGGAAGCCTTCAAAGCTCTCGATCAGTTCCAGACCGGTACGAGAAATCGACATGCGTGCCATGGACAGTCCCATTGCGGGACGCTGGTGCCCCGCTTGGCTGTGGAACTGCACGGCGCGGGCCAATTACGCGTGTGGGGCGAGTTCACAGCGATGAACCCGCCCGGATTGCCTGACCGACTGTTGTCCGTGTGCGTCGGCTACTTGATCCAGCGATCCAGCAAGCGTGCCGCTGCTGCCCGGCCTCCGACACCAAAGGCAATCGCGCATGCAATCGCGGCCGCACCGAGGATCAGGCCGAATGCGAGCGTAATGATGTCGTCAGCGATGCCCATGAATCGCAGGCCCATGGCGACCGACAAGCCAATCGTGGCCCAGCGTGCGATGGCAGAGGCAAAGCCTGCCGTTTCACCTCCCGTGCGCGACAGGGCGTTGGCGATGATGTTGGCCAGCGCAAAGCCCGCCGCGATGATCACCCCGCCAAAGCCGATCCGTCCGCCCAGTTCGAGGATCTCGAACAGGATGCCGGACGCCTGATCGAAGCCCAAGGCCTTCGCCGCTTCGATGGCAGCAAACAGCATGATGGCTGTCGATGCCACCCAGCCTGCGGCCTTGGCGGCCGGGAATGTGCCTTCCGG
>JALOSP010000291.1 GCA_025458365.1 Hyphomonadaceae bacterium | reverse complement strand
AGCGCATCGAGGTTGGTGGCGACGATCAGGTCACCGGCAATCATCACGTCGGCCGACACCGGCGGGACGCGCGCTGACCGGATGTCTTCTGGCTTTGCCGCGATCCGCACATGCGAGAGCACCTGTCCGCCCTTCTGGGCAAGACCCGTCATGTCGAGACTGGTGGAGGCATTGCCGTCCACATGGGCAGCCATGGCAAGGATGGCCGCAACAGTGGTCACGCCTGTGCCGCCAACACCGGTGAACACGATGGAACAGGGCCGCTCCAGACTGACTGGCTCTGGCATTGGCAGCCGGGTGGAATCAAATGTCGGGCGCGTGGTCTGGGCTTTGGCATTCACCGCGCCTTCAACTGTCGTAAACGAGGGGCAGAAGCCATCGACGCAACGTGTATCCTGATTGCACGAACTCTGGTCGATCTCGCGCTTGGTGCCGAACTCGGTTTCCAGCGGATGGATCGACAGGCAATTGGACTGTTTCGAACAATCCCCGCAGCCTTCGCAGACCGCCGGATTGATATAGGCCCGCGTCGTCTTGGCCGGCATCATCTTGCGCTTGATCCGGCGGCGCTTTTCGGTCGCGCACATCTGGTCATAGATCAGCACCGTCACGCCCGGCGTGTCGCGCAGCCGCCGCTGGACCTGATCAAGGTCGCTACGGTGGAACAGCTCTACTTGAGGATCAAGCCGCATAGTACTGTATCGGCTGGGGTCTTCTGCGACCACAACGACCTTGCGTACGCCTTCACCCAGCAATTGGCGGGCGATCTGGGGCACGGTCTGGCCGCTTTCGGTCTGCTGGCCACCGGTCATGGCCACGGCATCATTGTACAAGAGCTTGTAGGTGATATTGACCTTGCCGGTCACGGCGGCCCGGATAGCGAGCGACCCTGAATGCGAATACGTGCCGTCGCCCAGATTGACGAAGACGTGGCTTTCATCAGTGAAGGGCGCCTGGCCGATCCAGCCGACACCTTCGCCACCCATCTGGCTGGTCATGTCGGTTTCGCGTTCGGGCATGAAGGTCGCCATGTAGTGGCAGCCGATCCCTGCCAGCGCGCGTGAGCCTTCGGGCACCACGGTGGAGGTGTTGTGCGGGCAGCCGGAGCAGAAGTGCGGCTTGCGGTGGGCATCGCCCTCCAGCTCTGGCGCTTTGGCAAGGCTGTAGTCCACCCGCTCGATATAGGTCCGGGCGCGATCCGTATGGGGGCCTTCGGGCAGGAGCGAGAACAGCGCCTTGGCCAGTTCTGGGATCTGGATCGAATTCACGTCCGACAGGAAGCGGGTCCCGTCGGGGCGGCGCTTGCCGCTGACCGGCACCTGTTCTGGCGTGCCGTAGAGGATATCGCGCACTTGCGGCTCGATCAGCGGGCGCTTGTGTTCGATAATGACCAGTTGTTCCAGCCCACGGGCGAACTCGCGCAGGCCCTCCGGCTCCAGCGGCCACGGCATGGCAACCTTGTAGATCGCCAGACCGAGATCAGCAGCGTGGTCCGGGCTGATCCCCAGTGCGTCGAGCGCCTCGTAGATGTCGCGCGTGGCCTGTCCGGTGGCGATCAGGCCGATACGGCGCTTGCCATTGCCCAGTATCTGCCGGTCCAGCCGGTTGGCGCGAATGAAGGCCTGGGCGGCGGGCAGTTTGAAGTCCCGCAGGCGGGCCTCCTTGTCCATCGGCAGATCGCCACGCCGCAAATGCAGGCCGCCTTCGAGGCCGCTGAAGCCTTCCGGCAGCACAATGCCAAACCGGTCAGCCCCGACATTGATCACCGCGCCTGAATCCATCGTGTCAGCCAGCGCGATCAGCCCGGTCCAGGCGCCGGTGAACCGGCTCATGGCAAAGCCATAGAGGCCAAAATCGAGCACATCTTGGATCGAAGCTGGATTCAGCACCGGGATTTCTGCGTCCATGAAGGCAAACTCGGACTGCGATGGCAGGGTCGAGCTCTTGCACGCATGATCGTCACCGGCCACGGCGAGCACCCCGCCCAAGGGTGAGGTGCCAGCAAAATTGGCGTGCTTGAACACGTCGCCCGTGCGGTCCACACCCGGCGCCTTGCCATACCAGATGCCGAAAACGCCATCGAACTTCGCGCCCTGGAACTGGCCGAGCTGCTGGCTGCCCCAGACGGCAGTTGCGCCCAGATCCTCGTTGAGGCCTTCCCAGAAATGGATATTGTGGGCATCCAGCACCTTGCCTGCGCGGCGTAATTGCTGGTCGTAGCCGCCCAGTGGCGAGCCGCGATAGCCGGAGATGAAGCCTGCCGTCTTGTGACCCGCCGCCGCATCGCGCCGGGCCTGATCGACCGGCAGGCGCACCAGCGCCTGAATGCCGGTGACGAACGTGTCGCCGCGATCAAGGGTGTATTTGTCTTCCAGCAGGATTTCGCGGTGTTGCATGAAAGGCGGGCCTCTGGACGGACGGTTGAGGGCAGTGCATGATTTGACGCAATTTCGCAGGAATTGCTTACCTTTCATCGCACAATCTGCCAAGAAGTGCGCAACGATCTCCCGCAAAACGCCGGATTGGGGAAAACAAATGAGTGATGAGCTGGACAACACCGACCGCGCCATCCTGCGACTGATCCAAGAGGATGCCGCCATGTCGGTGGCGGAGATCGCCGACAAGGTGTCGCTGTCGTCGTCCCCGTGCTGGCGCCGGATCAAGCGGATGGAGGATATCGGCATCATCCAGCGCCGGGTCACGCTGCTGAACCGCGAGATGCTGGGGCTGGATTTCGAGGTCATGGCCTCGGTCAAGCTCACCCTGCCCAACCGGGAAAACCTTGAAGCTTTCGAGCGCGCGATCCAGGACTGGCCCGAAGTGGTCGATTGCGCCACCGTCACCGGGGCGGTGGACTACATGATCCGCGTCGTGACCCGCGACATGCACACCTACGACGCCTTTCTGCGCGACCGTCTGTTGGGTCTGGGTCTGGTGTCAGACGTGCAAAGCCGGATCGTGATGCGGGTGGCCAAGCGGACCACGGCCATCCCGATTGCGGGGCGGTAATTGTCCGTTGTCATCCTGGAACGGCGCCAGCCGTGTCCGGGCCCTCTGGAGGTTCAGCGCGTTGTTCCCGAGGTCCCGGGTCTCCCTCTGGTCGCCCTGGTTGAAACATCAGGCTTGCCACTCTGTCGCACTTGCCCCGCGATATCACACAGGTTATGTGCTCCACATATCCTGTGTGGAGCGCGTGCACCGGCCATGGGCATGAAGAACCTCACCCTCTCGCTCGACGAAGACCTGCTCGCCAAAGCGCGCGTGTTGGCTGCGATG
>JALOSP010000290.1 GCA_025458365.1 Hyphomonadaceae bacterium | reverse complement strand
TGGCACCGTTGCCGGTTCTGGCCGGACCGGGCCACGATCATGGTGGCGAGGCTGCCGGTTCGACAGAAGCCGCCCCCGCCGCACCGCGCTTTGAAGCCGCGAATGACACCTTTGAAGTTGTGGGCCGGGTCGAGGACGACGCGCTGCGGCTGTGGCTCGATCGCTGGGCCACTAACGAACCTGTCACCGGTGCGGGCCTGACCATCACTGTTGGCCAGCGGCAAGTGGCTGCCACAGCTCAAGCCGACGGGACCTATTCGGCCGAACTGCCAGAAGCAGATACGGCGGGCACCTATCCAATCCTGGTGGCCGTCTCCGGCGTTGGCGCCCCGACGATCCGAGCTGGTCAGCTGGTGATCAGCGACGAGCACGCCCATGCGGCCAAGGGCGGCCTCCTGTCGACCATCGGCCTGTGGGCTGCTGGCGGGGCATTGGTGTTGCTGCTAGCGGGGGGCGGCCTTTGGGTGGTCCGACGCAGGCGTGGAGCCGTGGTTGCGGCTGGTCTTGCCGCGACACTGGGTCTTGGCGGCACTGCGCTGGCGCCAGAAAACGCCACCGCAGGCCCCGGCCATGACCATGGAGGGGAAGAAGCGGCACCTGTTGCCACCGGTGATCAGGCCGTACGCCTGCCGGATGGCGACATCCTTGCCCCCAAGCCGATGCAGCGGCTGATCAATCTGCGCACCATCGTGACGCAAGGCGGCGCGCAAGGCGCGGCGATCATGCTCAATGGTCAGGTGATCGCCGACCCGAATGCCTCTGGTGTGGTCCAGTCGCAGATTGGCGGGCGGGTCTCGGGCCGTCTGCCTGCGCTGGGGCAGGAGGTCGGCCAGGGTCAGGCCCTTGCGACCGTAACCCCCGCGTTCGACCCTGCCGGGACTGCCAGCATTGTCGAGAGCCAGGGCCAGGTCGCGCAAGACCTCGCGCTAGCCCGGCAACGGGTCGCGAGGCTGGCCTCTGGCGGGGCAAGTGAAGTCGATGCCGAACTGGCCGGTGCCCGCGCCCGCGCCAGCGGAGGGGCAACCGCCGAGGCACGCGCCGAACTGGCTGCCGCACGCCAGCGACTGGATCGGTTGCAGCGGCTCGATGGTGTGGTGCCCGCCCGCGAGATCGAGGCGGCGCGCGCTGAGGTGCGCGGCATCGAGGCGCGGATCAGCGCGCTTCAGGCTGAAGCCAATGCGACTGTTCAAGCGCTGCAGGCCAGGCGCGCGGCGCTGGTCGGTGAAGCGCAGGCCGAAGCCAGCGCCCTTGGCGCACGACAGTCATCCCTGCGCACTGTGCGCAACCCGAGCGAGACACTGCGCGCGCCTGTCGCCGGCGTGATCTCAAGCGTGGAAGTCGTCCAGGGCCAGGTCGTGGCGCCGGGCCAGACCTTGTTCTCGATCATCAGGCCAGGTGCGCTTCTGGTCGAAGCCCGTGCCCAGGACGCGATTGCCGCCCGCCTTGGCGGTACGGCGACAGCCCGGCTGGCTGATGGTCGCACCATCGATCTTGTCCGACTGGGTGCCGGCCTTGCTCTGGTAGACGGAGCAGCACCCGTCCGCTTCCAGATCCTCAACGACATAGGCTTGCGGGTCGGAGACCCGGTGAGCGTTTTCGTCACCAGCCCACAGCCGGTCGAGGGCATCGCGGTGCCACGCGAGGCGGTGGTGCGCGGACCCAGCGGGCAGAGTGTGGTATTCGTCAAGGAGGGCGCTGAACGCATCGCCATCGTGCCAGTCGCCATCGCCGATCTGGATGCCGACCGCGTTCTGGTGACGTCGGGTCTCTTGGCCGGCCAGCGCATCGTGACAGCTGGGGCCGGGCTTCTGGCGCAGGTGCGCTGATGTTTGATTTTCTCGTTCAATCCTCGCTGCGCAACCGGGTTCTGGTCGCGTTTGCTTCGCTAGTGCTGATCGTGTTTGGTGGCATGGCGGTCACCCGCCTGCCGGTGGACGTGCTGCCCGACCTCAACAAGCCGACTGTCACCATCATGACCGAAGCCGGTGGCATGGCCCCGCCAGAAGTCGAGGCGCTGATCAGCCAGCCGCTGGAGAATGCCATGAGCGGCATTCCCGGTGTCGAGCGCGTGCGCTCGATCTCGGGCGTGGGCCTGTCGTTGGTCTATGTCGAGTTCGGCTGGTCGTCTGACATTCTCGTTGCCCGCCAGCAGGTCTCGGAGCGGCTGGCCCTGGCGCGCGAGGCCATGGGCGATGTGGACCATGCCCCGCAGATGGGGCCGGTGACGTCGATCATGGGCGAGATCATGCTGGTCGCGATCCCGTTCGGTGATGCCGACCCCAAGCTTGCCCGCGAAATCGCGGATTTCCAGATCAGGCCGCGGCTTCTCACCATCCCCGGCGTTGCCCAGGTGATCCCTATTGGCGGCGAAGTGCGCCAGTTCCGCATCGCGCCGGACACCGCGCGGATGGCGCAGCTGGGCGTCAGCCTCGATGCGCTCGAACGCGCGGTGACGGGCTTCGCCACCAATGAGGGCGGCGGCTTTGTCGATCAGAACGGCCAGGAGTTCGTGGTCCGCGCGGTGGCCCGCACCACGAGGCTCGATGCGCTGGCAGGCCTGCCGGTCGAGACGCGTTCAGGGACGGTCGTGCCCCTTTCGACTGTGGCGGCGGTGGACTTTTCGGCCCGGTTCCGGCGCGGCGATGCCGGGTATCGCGGCGCGCCTGCCGTGGTGATCGGCATTCAGAAACAGCCCGGCGCCGATACCGTCGCGGTGACTGAAGCGGTCGAGACAGCGCTGAACGAGATCACTGCCACCTTGCCCGCGGGGATCAAGGCAGACCGGGTGCAGATGCGCCAGGCGGACTTCATCGAGGCCTCGATCGAGACCCTGCGCAAGGTGATGCTGGAGGCCGCCCTCGTGGTAGCCGTCGTGCTGTTTGCGTTCCTCCTGAATGTTCGCACCACGGCGATCTCGCTGGTGGCGCTGCCGCTGTCGATCCTGATCACCGCGCTTGTGTTCAAGGCGATGGGCCTGACCATCAACACCATGACTCTGGGGGGGCTGGCGATTGCGGTCGGCGAACTGGTCGATGATGCTGTAGTAGGCGTGGAAAACGTGCTGCGCCGATTGCGGGAAAACCGCCTTCTCGCCCAGCCTGCACCATCCTTGCAGGTGATTGCGCGCGCCACCAGCGAGGTCCGCTCCGGCATTGTCTATGCCACCATGATCATCATCCTGGTGTTCCTGCCGCTGTTTTTCCTGTCGGGCATCGAGGGGCGTTTGTTCCAGCCGCTGGGTGTGGCCTATGTGGTGTCGATACTGGCGAGCCTGATTGTCTCG
>JALOSP010000289.1 GCA_025458365.1 Hyphomonadaceae bacterium | reverse complement strand
GACGGTCGGTCTCAAGGATGGCGAAGCCACCGCTTGCGGCGCCCGCAGGGCGTCCTTGAAACCGGCTGGCACGCCTGCAATCCACGCTGGCAGCGGCGGGTGCACCGGGGAAAAGGGCGGGCGGAGGCCTCCCACCGTTCACCGCCAACCACGAGAAAAACCCCTGGAGCGCAGTGGTGATCCTGATGATGGCCGGACAGGGCAGGGGCCCCCGCAACGACAAAGGCCGGGTCTGGCGACCCGGCCTTTGCGAAACCAGCTGGAACCCGAAGATCAGGCTTCTGCGGTCTGGACCGGCCCGCTGTCCTGGCCCTTGGCGGCGGTGTCGCGGTCCACGAACTCGATCACCGCCACCGGGGCGTTGTCGCCGTGGCGGAAGCCAGCCTTCATGATGCGGGTGTAGCCACCGGCGCGGCCGGCGTAGCGCGGGCCGAGGGTGTCGAACAGCTTCTTGGTCATGCCCTCGTCGCGCAGGCGCGAGGCCACCAGGCGGCGGGCCGACAGGTCGCCGCGCTTGGCCAGCGTCACCAGACGCTCGACAACCGGGCGCAGTTCCTTGGCCTTGGGCAGGGTGGTGACGATCTGCTCGTGCTTCACCAGCGCGGCTGCCATGTTGGCGAGCATCGCAGTGCGGTGCGAGTGGGTCCGGTTCAGCTTCCGGTGGCCGTGTCCGTGACGCATGGGTCTTCTCCGTAGTGCGGCGCCTCCCGGCGCGGCGGGTCAGATTTGATCTTCGTACTTCTTGGCCAGCTCGTCGATGTTCTCCGGCGGCCAATTCGGGGCGTCCATACCCAGATGGAGACCCATCTGTGCCAGGACTTCCTTGATTTCGTTGAGCGACTTGCGGCCGAAGTTCGGCGTGCGCAGCATCTCGCCTTCGGTCTTCTGGATCAGATCGCCGATGTAGATGATGTTGTCGTTCTTCAGGCAGTTGGCCGAGCGCACCGACAGTTCCAGCTCGTCCACGCGCTTGAGGAGCGCGGGGTTGAACGGCAGTTCGGGGCGGCTGTCCTCTACCTTCTTCGACTTGGTTTCTTCGAAGTTGATGAAGACGTCCAGCTGGTCCTGGATGATGCGGGCGGCATAGGCCACCGCGTCTTCGGGGCTCAGGGCGCCATTGGTTTCGACTTCCAGCACCAGCTTGTCATAGTCGAGCACCTGGCCTTCGCGGGTGTTTTCCACCTTGTAGGCCACCCGCTTCACCGGGCTGTAGAGGGCGTCGACCGCGATCAGACCGATCGGGGCGTCTTCAGGGCGGTTGGCATCGGCCGGGACATAGCCCTTGCCGCCCTGGACCGTAAACTCCATGCGCACTTCGGCACCGTCATCAAGGGTGCAGATCACGTGGTCGGGGTTCAGGATCTCGATGTCGGCGCCAGCTTCGATCTGGCCGGCCAGCACTTCGCCGGGGCCCTGGGCCCGCAGGGTCATGCGCTTGGGGCCGTCGGCGTGCATCACCAGGGCGATGCCCTTGATGTTCAGCACCACGTCGGTCACGTCTTCGCGGACACCGGCCAGCGACGAGAACTCGTGCACAACGCCATCAATCTGCACGGCGGTGATGGCCGCACCGCGCAGTGACGACAGAAGCACGCGCCGCAGGGCGTTGCCCAGGGTCATCCCGAAACCGCGCTCCAGCGGCTCGGCGATCAGCTTCGCCTTGCGGGTCCGGTCGAAGCCATGCTCCACAACCGGCTTGTCCGGGCGGATCAGCATCTTCCAGTTCTTCTCGAGCACCATGGTGGCAGCCTCATATGCGGGTGGGCGCCGCTTGTGCAGCGCCCGGGAGGAAATCGTCGTGCCAGCCGCTCTGCCAGGGGCAGGGGGCGGCGCGACGCGAAAATGGATTAGACCCGGCGACGCTTCGGCGGGCGGCAGCCGTTGTGCGGGATCGGGGTCACGTCACGGATGGTGGTGATGGTGAAGCCCACCGCACCCAGCGCCCGCAGCGCGCTCTCGCGACCGGAGCCGGGACCCGACACCGACACTTCCAGTGTCCGCATGCCGTGCTCCTGCGCCTTGCGGCCGGCATCCTCGGCAGCCACCTGGGCGGCGTAGGGGGTCGACTTGCGCGAGCCCTTGAAGCCCATCATGCCAGCCGACGACCACGACACGACATTGCCCTGCGGATCGGAGATGGTGATGATGGTGTTGTTGAAAGTCGCGTTCACGAACGCCACGCCCGAAGCGATGTTCTTGCGCTCGCGGCGGCGGACGCGGGTTTGTTCCTTGGCCATCGGAGTATCTGTCTTCTGAGAGGGCGGCCCCGAAGGAGCCGCGCGCGTGGATTACTTGCGGGTGGCTTTCTTCTTGCCAGCGATCGGCTTGGCCGGGCCCTTGCGGGTGCGCGCATTGGTGTGCGTGCGCTGACCGCGGACCGGCAGGCCACGACGGTGCCGCAGGCCGCGGTAGCAGCCAAGGTCCATCAGGCGCTTGATGTTCATCGCCACTTCGCGGCGCAGGTCACCCTCGACCAGATAGTCCTTGTCGATCGTTTCGCGGATCTGCAGGACTTCGGCATCGGTCAGCTGATTGACGCGCCGTTCGGCAGCGATCGAGACCTTGTCGCAGATCTCCTGAGCCTTCGCCGGGCCAATGCCATGGATGTATTGCAGCGCGATCACGACGCGCTTGTTCGACGGGATGTTGACGCCTGCTATGCGGGCCACGGTTGTTTCTCCATTCACAGCCCCACCAGCGGGTTGCCCCGAGGATCTGCGCCGTGCGGTCCATCTGTTGGTGGTTGTTTGCGCGGAGCCTGACCTGCAGGACGCGGAAACACCGAATTGCCGCGCAAACAAACACGCCCGTCCGACCGGAACTCCGGTCGCACGGGGCGAGCCCTTGATGCGGAAGCGGCCTGTTAGCGGGCAAGGTGCGCAAGGTCAACCGGCGCTGCTGACTCTGCCGGGTGCTAGGGCCGCTCATGATCCTGCACTTGCCTGCGCGCTCTGTCTACTGCCTCCTGCGACGGGGCAGGCGCGCAATTGCCCCCGATCCCGCCGCGCTGGCAATGCTCCTCCACGGTTCGGGGTGGGGGTGGGACATAGCCGAACGTGATGCACACATCGGCCTGCCGCCCGCTTTCAAGCTCGCACCGGTCGCGCCAGCCAGCCTCGCGCTTGGCCGCCACTTCTGCCCGGGAATAGCCGGTGGTGGTCTCGCGGTCGCGGGCCATCCGGTCCTGCTCGGCCTGCTGGCGGGCGGTGACGGCCGGAGGCGGGCAGTCGGGCGGGCGCTGGTCGTCGCGGAACCGCTCGCAGTCCTGGGCCCGCTGCATGCCGCGCAGGAGCGAGCCGGGGG
>JALOSP010000288.1 GCA_025458365.1 Hyphomonadaceae bacterium | reverse complement strand
GCCAGGAGTGCTGCAGCGAAATTGCGGCCCTCACCGGTCAGCGTGTTGTAGATCCGGCAGGCGTTGGGTGTGTCCATGAACTCCAGTCCGATGCCTGCGGCAGACAAGCCAGCCGCCAGACCCGACGGAGGCGGGGCCATCGCCTTGCCAGTGCCGAGCAGCACGAATTGTGCACGCCGTTCGCCCTCGACAGCCAGCACCGGGGTGAAGTGATCCAGCGTCAGCTGGGCCAGTGATCCGGCCTGCCAGAGCATCGGCTCATCCAGCACAACCAGCGTGTCGCCCTCGATCCGGGTCTCGCCGAACCGGAAGCCGCCCGCGCCATAGGCAGTCAGCATCGGGCGGCCACCGGCGGGCAGGACAGGGATGACTTGCATCTGCACGCTTCAGTTTCCCGTACCTCTGGCCGCTCAGGGCCGGTCTTCGGCCACGGCGCCGACGCCGACCTTCTTGAACCGGTCAGGCGGCCAGACGATCAGCACGGGGGCCGCCACATAGATCGACGAATATGTGCCGATCACCACGCCGAAAATCATCACGATGGTAAAGACGCTGAGCGATTCACCGCCCACAACCGTCAGGCCGAGCAGCGCCAGCAGCGTGGTGAGTGCGGTGATGATGGTGCGCGACAGGGTCTCGTTGGTGGACAGGTCGATGATTTGACCGAGCGGCATCTTCTTGTATTTGCGCATATTCTCGCGCATCCGGTCAAACACGACCACCGTGTCGTTCATCGAGTAGCCGATGATGGTGAGGATGGCGGCGATCGTGGTCAGCGAGAATTCCAGCTGTGTCAGGCTCATGAAGCCCAACGTCAGGATCACGTCGTGGGCCAGCGCCACGATGGAGCCAAAGCCCATCTGCAATTCGAACCGGGTCCAGATGTAAAGCACCACAAGGCCGATAGCGACTGCCAGCGCGATCAGAGAATTGGTGGCAAATTCGTCAGAGATTGACGGGCCGACCACTTCGACCCGCGGGAAGGTGACTTCTGGCATGTCGGCCCGCAGGGTCTGTTTCACCCGGTCCACGGTGGCCGACGGGTCAGCACCATCGGGGGCCAGAAACCGCACCATCACCTGGTTGGGGTTCTGGAAGTTCTGCACCTGCACATCGCGCAGGCCCAAAGCCTCGATCTTGTTGCGCGCGGCTTCGGTATTGATCGGCTGGGTCCACAGCGCTTCGACGACCGTGCCGCCCTTGAAGTCGATCCCCAGATTCAAGCCCTTGGTGAAGACAAGCGCGAGCGAGGCGATGCAGAGGATCACCGAGATGATCGCAAACGGCTTGGAAAAGCGGACAAACCCGAACTTGGTGTTCTTCGGGATCACTTTGATCAGGGGCCAGGGCATGGGCGTCTATCCAGTACGAAAACGAGAAGGCTCAGATCGGCAGCTTCTTGGGCTTGCGTGAGCGATACCACCACACGACCAGCATCTGGGTCATGATGATGGCCGTGAACATCGAGGTAATGACACCAATCGACAGGGTCCAGGCAAAGCCGCGCACAGGACCCGAGCCGAAAGCAAACAGGATCAGCGCGGTCAGAAGCGCGGTGACGTTGGCATCCAGCACCGTCACGATGGCCCGCTTGAACCCGGCGTCGATGGCCATCCCCGAAGACCTCCCGGAGAGTTCCTCCTCGCGCATCCGTTCATAGATCAGCACATTGGCATCGACTGCCGCACCGATCGTCAGGATGAGGCCGGCGATCCCCGGCAGGGTCAGCGTGGCACCCACCACACTCATGGCAGCAATGATCAGGATCAGGTTGACGGTCAGCGCCAGGATCGAGATCCCGCCGAACAGGAAGCCGTAAGCCCCGATCATGAACACCACGATCAGCACCATGGCGATCACCGAGGCGATCATGCCTGCCCGGATCGCTGCATCGCCCTGGGTGGCGCCCACGGTGCGCTGTTCAAGTACCTTCAGCGGGGCGGGCAGGGCACCGGCGCGCAACAGGGTGCCGAGTTCAGCCGCGCTCTCGGTCGTGAAATTGCCGGAGATCTGGCCAGAGCCGCCCAGGATCGGTTCGTTGATTGACGGGGCCGAGATCACTTCATCATCCAGGACGATGGCAAACCGGCGGCCGACATTCTGCTCGGTTGCCCGGCCAAAGGCGCGCGCACCAGCCCCGTTGAACCGGAACGTCACCACCGGCTCGCCGGTCTGGCTGTCAAACGAGCCTTGCGCATCGACAAGGCTTTCCCCATCGACAATGGCACGCTGCCGCACCAGCAGGAAGGGCTCCAGCGGCTCGCTCGGTTGGGCCAGCAGTTCGGACCCCGGCGGGATGCGCCCGGCGGCTGCTTCTTCCGGCGTCACCGAGGTGTCGTGCATCTGGAAGGTCAGTTTGGCGGTCTGCCCGATCAGGCGCTTGAGCTGTTCGGGATCGCTTTCGCCCGGCGCTTGCACCACGATCCGGTCCACGCCCTGACGGGTGATGCTGGGCTCTCGGGTACCGGTCTCGTCAATCCGGCGGCGGATCACTTCGATCGACTGGCTGACTGCACGACGGGTCAAGGCCGTGCGCGCCTGCTCGGTGAGGACGGCGGTGATGACGTTGCCGGCTGTGGTGACTTCCAGATCGGTGCCGGCCAGCTGGCCGCCGCCACTGTCAATCGGGGCGCCCAGCGCTTCGATCCGGGTGCGGGCTTCGGCCAGGTCGGCAGGATTGGTGATGGTGAAGCTGATCGTGGTGCCGTCGTCGCTGACCTTGCTGGCGGTAAAGGCGATGGGGTTTTCACGCGCGCCCGTGTCGCCCGGACGGCGCACCGCCCTCAGGCTCTGGCGACCGTCGTCCAGCACGGTTTCCATCCGGGCCTGATAGACCGCCTTGCTTTCGACTTCGAACAGCAAGTGGCTGCCCCCCTGCAGGTCCAGCCCCAGATTGACCGCCGCGCGCGGCAGGAAGGCCGGAAGCTGTTCGCGGACCGACTGTGGCAGAACGCTGGGCAAAGCCCACAGGCAGCCGAGGATCGTGACGATGATGACGGCGATGATGCGCCAGCGCGGAATATGCAACACGGAGAATTCGCGTCCTTCAGGCGGGATGGACCCACAACGCGCCGCACACCCGGCGTCGCGCTGGATCAGCCGGGCTCTTACTTTTTGGCGTCGTTGGCGGGCACAGGCTCACCCTTGCCACGCACTTCGCTGACGGCATGGCGTTGCAGGCGCACATTGACATTGGGGGCCAGTTCGACGGTCAGTTCATCGTCAGCCACCTTGGTGACCTTGCCGATGAAACCGCCAGAGGTCACCACAGTGTCGCCCCGACGCAAGGCCTCCACCATGGCCT
>JALOSP010000287.1 GCA_025458365.1 Hyphomonadaceae bacterium | reverse complement strand
CGTGAGCGGTGGCTCGCCCGGCTTCACTTCCGGCCAGTCCGTACCAGTGAAGGTCTGCGCGAGGTTTTCCAGCGTGCCATAGCCGGGGCCACCATCGAGAAACACGACAGGATCGGGTTGCGGCGACGGGTCGGTGGCTTTCAGGATGGCCACCGGAATGGTGACGACTTTGGTGCCGGGGGCCGGTTTGCCCTCTGCGGTGCGGGTCTGAGCGACGCTCAGTCTGCCGCATTCAACCGGGCGGCCTTCGGGCAGGTCGAAACCGCCGCATCGGGTGACTTCAAAGGACGGCAGGGTCTCTCCGTCGTAGGGCGAGTCCAGCTTGTAGGCATTGAATGCCATGACCGTCAGGCTGGCGATGGCAAGCGCCATGAGGACCAGTGCCAGAGCAAGCCACACCAGGGCCGTCCGCCACAGCGGGGCGGCGCGGAGACCATCCGGCGCGCGCAGGGGAACTATTCTCAGTGGAAACAGGTCTGTGCCTCCTGCGAGGTCGGGCTCCAGCGGGCGGTTGCCTCGCAATCTGGCGGCTTTGGAACGCCGCGCTCCTGTGGTCCAGCTCAATCCAGAATGAACGGCAGGGTCGCGTGCTCGATCGCGATGCATGACCGTTCCACCGGCTTTGCAGGATCGGCCAGGAAGCCTGCCACCATGTCTGAGACGCAGCGCGACCGGCGGGAGATGCCATGGGTGGCATTGGGCACGGCCACGAATGTGCCCGCGCTCAGGTTCGGCATGGTGGCTTCTGCGGCGTCCGCCGGGCAGCCAGCGTCAATCTCTGAAGCGATCACCAGCGTGGGAACAGCACTGCGCACTGGCTGGATTTCGCGCGGGTCGGGCGGCGGCAGGTCCCAGGCCTCACAGGCCTTGAAATAGCGGGCGGCGGTGGACACGATGGCCAGCGCCAGCGGGTCTGCCCCCGCCTTGGCGCGCATGGCATCGGCGCTCTCGAATGGCAGCTCTTCGGAACAGAAGTGCGCCATGTTCTGGGCTTCCTCATAGACCGAGCGGCCTTCGATATAGTCGTCCAGCACCTGCATCCTGCCAGCCATTACCGCCGCCAGATCGCGCGGCAGCGAGCGTGTGCTGTTCCAGCCATAGGTCGCATCGAGCAGCCAGCTCGCAAGGTCCTCGACCGTATAGGTCCTGCCATCGACAACGCGGGGTGCGGAAGCCCACTGGACTGCCATTTCAGTCAGGCGTGGTTCCAGCTCGCCATAGCGCGCCGCACAGGCGGGGTCGGCGTCGCACAGGCCCAGCACCTGACGCACTTCACGGGCCACCAGAACCGGCAGGTTTTCGGTGCCCTTGGACTCCGGCGGATAGGGCGCGTCATGGATCACGGCGCGCAGACCGTCTGGCGCATATTGCTGGACCGCAAACGCCACACGCGAACCATAGGAAATGCCGTAGAGATTGTAGGTGCCGATCCCCAGGGCGCGGCGCAAATCGGTGATGTCAGACGCAATCACTTTGGAATTGTATTGCGACAGGTCCACGCCTTCACCGCGCAGCCGCTGGTAGCAGGCGGTCATCGCAGCGATGTCGGCATCCGACGCCAGCCCGCTGTCGGTCAGCTGCACGGTGCCGCAATCAAGGTCCGGCAGGCCGAGGCCTGATCCGCGCTGGTCAAAGAACACCCAGTCGCGGTCTGCGGTCAGTGCGCCCGGTCCGGTCCGGCGCACGATGTCAGCCACGTTGGCCACCACGGCACCGCCCGGCCCGCCATGCAGGAAGATCACCGGGTCAGCCTTGGTGCCAGTCTGGCCGGCCTTCACAACGGCAACGGGGATCCGCACCTGATTGCCGGCAGGCTTGGCCCGATCTTCGGCCACCACCAGCGTACCGCATTCCACGGCCCGGTTCAGCCCGGCTGCGGAAAACGGGCATGGCCCGGTTTCATAACGCGGCACCGCGCTGGATGCGGCCGCTGTTGCCAAAGGCGGGGACGCCTCCGGCTCCTGCAAGGGTGCGCAGCCCGTCTGGGCTGCTGCTGTCATGAATAGTCCGATCGCGACCAGCAGCCCCATCTTCATCGGTTCAGCCTTCGGTTCCGGCCAGACCCACGCACCACAGCGCGAAGGCATGGCTTTCGGCCACTTCCTTCAACCGGTCAAACCGGCCGGACGCCCCGCCGTGACCTGCCTCCATGTTGACATGCAGGAAGTAAGGCCCGGCATCGGGGGCGGTGCCCCGCAGGCGGGCGACCCACTTGGCAGGCTCCCAATAGGTCACCTGGCTGTCAGACAGGGCCGTCTGGGCCAGCAGCGGGGGATAGGCCTTGTCTGCCACCTGATCATAGGGGCTGTAGGCCATCATATAGTCGAACGCCTCTTTCGAGGTGATCGGATTGCCCCATTCGGTCCATTCCGGCGGGGTCAGCGGCAGCTCGCCGTCGCTGATCGTGTTGATCACGTCGACAAAGGCCACCCCGCCGATCACGCCTGCAAACAGCTCCGGTCGCTGGTTCATCACCGCCCCGACCAGCAGCCCGCCGGCCGAGCGACCTTCAATCACGATCTTTTTGGGTGCTGCAAACCGCTGTTCCACCAGCACTTCCGCCGCGCGGATGAAGTCGGTGAACGTGTTCTGCTTGTTCATCAGCTTGCCATCGAGATACCACTGGTATCCACGTTCCTGACCGCCGCGGATATGGGCGATGGCATAGACCATGCCGCGGTCCACCAGCGGCAGGCGCGCTGTGGAGAAGCTGGCCGGCATGGAAATCCCGTAGGACCCATAACCATAGAGCAGGCATGGTGCCGTGCCGTCGATTGGCGTGTTCTTGTGGTGAATGATGGTGATGGGCACCATGGCGCCGCCCGCTGACGGTGCTTCGATCCGGCGCACCACATAATTGTTCTTGTCGTGGCCTGACGGGATTTCCTGGACCTTCCGCAACACCTTCTGGCGCGTTGCCATGTCATAGTCCCAGGTTTCGGAGGGCGTGGACGGGCTGTTGTAGACGTAGCGCAGGATCGTGGTGTCCCACATGAAACCGCGCAGGCCGTTCACGTCATAGGCTTCATCGGGGAAGCTGATCTGGTGGCTGTCGCCCGTCGTCATGTCACGGATGGTCATCCGCGGCAGGGCGTTCACCCGCTCTGACAAGACCATGTGATTCTTGTAGAGCGAGGCACCCGTGATGAACCGTCCAGCTTCATGGGGAATGAAGTCGCTCCAGTTTGACGCTGCGGTCGCCGTCACCGGGGTGCGCACGATCTTGAAATCGGTGGCGCCGCCGGCATTGGTGCGGATGTAGAAATGATCGCCATGATGGTCTGGCTGATACTCCACGCCGGACCGGAACCGGGTGAACCGGC
>JALOSP010000286.1 GCA_025458365.1 Hyphomonadaceae bacterium | reverse complement strand
GCGAAACCGATCTGTTTGGTGAACAGGCCGTGCTGTGCGGCGGTGTGGTCGAACTGATCCGCGCCGGGTTCGAAACCCTGGTGGAGGCAGGCTATGCACCTGAAATGGCGTATTTCGAATGCCTGCACGAGGTGAAGCTGATCGTCGATCTGATCTATGAAGGCGGCATTGCCAACATGAATTATTCGATCTCGAACACCGCCGAATATGGCGAATATGTCACCGGCCCGCGTGTGATCACCGCCGAAACCAAGGCCGAGATGAAAAAGGTGCTGGAGCATATCCAGACCGGCGGCTTTGCCCGTGACTGGATGCTGGAAAACCGGGCCGGTGCCCCGTTCTTCAAGGCCCGCCGGCGGCTGGCCGCCGAGCATCCGATCGAAGAGGTCGGAGCCCGCCTGCGTGGCATGATGCCCTGGATCGCCAAGAACAAGCTGGTCGATCAAACCCGCAACTAGTCGGGTTGGCGATCCAAGCCAAACAACAACCGCGCCAGCCGCCAAAGGCGGCTGGTGGGGATCGCCAAGAACAAGCTGGTCGATCAAACCCGCAACTAGTCGGGTTGGCGATCCAATCGACCGCACGCGTCCTCGCGTGCCGCGCGGACCGTGAGGTCCGCGGTCCTTTGGCGACGGTGATGAACACAGGACCGCGCACCTCCCGGTGCGCGTGTTTGGGACTGCACGTGTCCTTGCGTGCATGGCATGCGCGCTGAAAGCGCGCGCTCCTGGATCTGTGGACGCCACCGCGCCAGATCAGCCCGGCCAGCGGGCTCCACGCGTCTGCACCCTTCTGCACCGCCGCGATTGTGCCAAAACATTGCAGCGGCTAACCGGGCGGTCGAAGCACAGACACCGGACCTTCCTCCCCATGACCAGCCACGCAGACCTCGCCAATGCCATCCGCTTTCTGTCGGCAGATGCCGTGCAGAAGGCCAAATCCGGCCATCCCGGCATGCCGATGGGCATGGCCGATGTGGCGACCGTGCTGTTCACCCGATTCCTGAAGTTCGATGCCAGTGACGCCAGCTGGCATGACCGTGACCGTTTCGTGCTGTCGGCCGGTCATGGTTCGATGCTGGCTTACAGCCTGCTGCATCTGGTGGGTGAGCCGTCGATGACGATGGATCAGTTGCGCAACTTCCGCCAGTTGGGTTCGATCACCGCAGGCCATCCCGAATATGGCCACACGCCAGGTGTGGAATGCACCACCGGGCCGCTGGGGCAGGGGATTTCCACCGCTGTGGGCATGGCGATGGCCGAGGCGCATTTGCGTGCCGTGTTCGGCCAGAAGCTGGTGGATCACTACACCTGGGTGATTGCCGGGGACGGCTGCCTGATGGAAGGCATCAGCCATGAAGCAATCTCGCTGGCTGGCGCCCAGAAACTCAACAGGCTGATCGTCTTGTGGGACGACAACAGCATCACGATCGACGGCGATATCGCGATTGCCGAGCGCGGCGACCAGATCGCCCGGTTCAAGGCCGCAGGCTGGCATGTCCAGCGTGTGGACGGGCATGATCCTGTTGCGGTGGCAGCAGCCATGGAGAAGGCCAAGCTTGCCTCAAAGCCCAGCCTGATCGCTTGCAAGACCACGATCGGATTTGGTGCGCCGACTTTGGCCGGCACCGCCAAGACCCATGGCTCACCCCTGGGTGATGCCGAGATTGCCGGTGCCCGTGAAGCGCTGGGCTGGCCGCACGCCCCGTTCGTCGTGCCGGATGACGTCCTGTCCGTCTGGCGCAAGGCGGGCAGCCGGGGTGCGGCGGACCGTGCCGCCTGGCAGGCGCGTGTCGATGCGCTTGGCCCGGTATCGAAAGCCAAATTCCTCGACCGGCTGGAAGGCAAGGTGGATGCTGGCAAGTTGCGCAAGACTGTAAAGGCGCACTGCAAGATGCTGGCTGATGGTGGCCCGAAGCTGGCCACGCGCGAAAGCTCTGGTGCGGCGCTGGAGGCACTGGTACCGCTGCTTCCCGCGATGATCGGCGGTTCTGCCGACCTGACAGGATCGAACAATACCCGCACCAAGGGTGCGGTGCCCTATGATGTGAAGACCCGCAAGGGCCGCTATGTGCATTGGGGCGTGCGCGAACATGGCATGGCAGCGGCCATGAACGGCATGGCGCTGCATGGCGGGATCATCCCGTTTTCGGGCACGTTCCTGGTGTTTGCCGACTATCTGCGCCCTGCATTGCGACTCGCGGCGCTCATGGAGCAGCGCGTGATCCATGTGCTGACCCATGATTCCATCGGCTTGGGTGAAGACGGGCCGACCCATCAGCCGGTGGAGCATCTGGCCTCCCTGCGGGCGATGCCAAATGTGAAAGTCTATCGCCCCTGCGACCCGGTGGAGGCCGCCGAGTGCTGGGAACTGGCCCTGCTGGATGACAAGGCACCGGCAGCACTGGCTCTGACCCGCCAGAAGCTGGCCTTCCAGCGTTGCGAAGGCTCCCCGGTCAATCGCTCCGCGCAGGGTGCCTATGTCCTGTCACCTGCGCCCAAGGGCATGGCAGAACAGGCTGTCTTGATCGCGACGGGTTCGGAGGTCGAGATCGCGATGTCGGCCCAAAAGGCGCTGGCTGATGCCGGGATCGGCGTGCGTGTGGTGTCTGCCCCGTGTCTGGAGCTGTTTGCCGCACAGAATGCTGCCTACCGGGCCGAAGTGCTGGGTGGGGCTCTGCCCAAGGTCGCGGTCGAGGCGGCGGTGCGCTATGGCTGGGACGCGTGGATCGGCCCGGAAGGCGGCTTTGTCGGCATGGCGGGCTTTGGTGCCTCGGCGCCTGCCGAGGCGCTCTACCAGCATTTCGGGATCACGGCGGATGCTGTTGTCGAGGCGGTCAGAGCGCGGGTTTCTGTCGGTTGAATGGCGGTTGCGGCCCCTCACGCTGGCTGGCAGCGGCGCTCTGCGGGGTGGCGGTCGTGGCCGGTGTGATGCCGGGTGCCGCAGAGGCGCGCACGCGGCTGGTGTGTACTGCCGATGGCATGATTGTGCGTGCCGATTTCGAGCGCGCCCGCGCCAGCGCCTGCCGGATGGATGCCGATGGCGCGCTGGTGATCGACATCCTGCCTGAGTTTCCGCAGGTCAACTGGAGCCCGTGGTATGCCTTTGCCATCGAGGCTGACGGTGCCCGCTCGGTTCCGGTGGTGCTGAACTATCCCGGCTACCGGCACCGCTATGTGCCGCACATCAGCACCAATGGCGGCGCCTGGCACAGGCTTGACCCAGCGTCGGTGACGGCACGAGGCGAGACGGGCCGCTTCACGCTGGCACTGGAGGCCGGGCGCACGGTGATTGCAGCCCAACCGTTTCATACACGCACGACTGCGCTGGCA
>JALOSP010000013.1 GCA_025458365.1 Hyphomonadaceae bacterium | reverse complement strand
TGCAACAGGTGTCCCCAGCACGAGAAGGATTGCGAAAACGACGAACAACAAAGCCAGCGCCATCGCTCTACCTTCCTTTGCCGCGTAGGGTTGAAACGAGCTGCTCGCTGGCAAACAGCACCATGATCGTTGCTCCCACTGCAACCGGGATAAAGCGCAGGCCCGCAGGCAGCGGAGCCCCAGCCATCATGATGTCCCACCCATTCGCGGCCAGCGAAAAACCCCAGAACGCCAGGGATGCTGCGACCAGGATTGTAAGGACATGGATCAGCGCCATGATCGCCTTGCGGAGTGCAGGCGGCATGGCGTCGCGCGCATTCGGGAATGCGAAATGCGTACCCTGACGCACGCCAACCGCGCCCGCCATCATCACTGTCAATGCCATGAAGAACACCGAGACGGGTTCTGTCCAGCCGGGTGAGTCATTCAGCACATAACGGCCGAAGACCTGCCACGCCTGAACCAGCGTAATGACAGCGAGCCCCACGCCGGCAATGACCAGACAGGCCATTGCAAGCCCGTCAAGCGCTTTGGTCAACGGTCCGGCTTCAGGCTTGCCCTGCTCAGGTTGGCGATCATCCATCTCAGGCAAGCCCCCGGATCTGTGCATGAATGGCGCGAACCTGGTCGTCCTGAAGGCGGACATCGACGGCTGGCTTGCAGGCGTTCTGGAACGCCACACGGTCGACTTCGACCACCTGCGTGCCTTCAGCCAGCGCCTTGTCGCGCGCTTCGGCTTCGGTTGCCTTCCACGCCTCGCGCATCACGGCAACTGACCGTCGGGCGAGATCCCGCAGCAAGTCGCGATCGGCGCCGTTCAGGCGATCATAGGACTGCTTCGACATCAGCAGGAATTCAGGCGAATAGGAGTGGCGGGTCTGTGACCAGTATTTGGCCACTTCGACATGCCTGGACGTTTCGAAGGTCGGCCAGTTGTTTTCCGCCCCATCGATCAAGCGGCTTTGCAGAGACGAATAGACCGCGCTGACTGTCAAAGGTGTCGGATTGGCACCCATCGCAGCAACGGCCTCGATGAAGACATCCGATTGGGGGACCCGGATTTTCAAGCCATGCAAGTCTGCAGGTTTCTCGATGGGACGATGGGTGTTGTAGAAGCAACGCCCTCCAGCATCATAGATCGCCAGTCCCACCAGCCCACGTACTTCGAAGCCTTGCAGAATCTGCTGTCCGGTCGGGCCATCGCAGACTGCATGGAGGTGATCCTCACCCTCGATCACAAACGGCATGGACAGAGGCTGGGTCATGGGGAAGGCGTTGTTCAACCCGGCGCTGTTGACCCTGCACAGGTCGATGACACCAGATTGAGCCAGAATGATCGTGTCATCCTCTGCGCCGAGTTGGGCCGATGGATAGCTGCGCAAGGACAGACGGCCACCGGTCTGAGCTGATAGCTGATCGCCAATCCACTTCACAGCGACGACAGTTGGGTATTCGTCCCGGTGCACATCGCACGCGGTGAAGGTGGTTCTACCCGCCGCCGGGGTGCAACCGGCTGCCCCTGTCGCAAGTGCAAGTCCGCTTCCAGCAACGACCTGTCGGCGACTGATCATGAGAGCGCCTCCACCAGTTGCTCCTCGCAGACCACGTTGATGATGCCGTCTGCGCCGTCGGTTCCAAATCCGCAGCGTGCGGACTGGCCCCGACGGATATCATGAACACCCGAAATGGCGCCGGTTGACACCAGCATGCCAGCTTTCAAAGGCAGGCCCATTCGAGCGGTTTGTTGGATCGCAAACAGGAGCGATCCCGCGATACCTTTAGGGAATGCACCGTCGGTGCCACTGCCAGCGACCGTCCCATCAATCCAGGTTGTCGCCTCGATCTCGCCCAGTCTTGCGCGCCAATTGGCCAGTGGAGGGCCCAGGATCAGCCCTGCATTGTTGCCGAAATCCGAGACGACCACGCATGGCCCAAGATCATTGATCGTGGCGAGCGGGCTGCCGGCAATCTCGATTCCGATCCGCAGCTCGGAGGCCAGATCGAGGGCGTGCTCTGGCGCCAATCGCGTGTCGGAATCCGGTGCATCCGCCCCCAGAACAAAGACCAGTTCTGCCTCGACTGCGCAGAAACCGCCCTCAATAGCGGCAATGCCAACTGGGCAATGGTCCTGTGCATGCTGAAGGTTCTGGGAGAAGATTGGGCCAATCAGCCGGTCGGTCCCGTGGAGGGTGACTAGATCACCGAGGATGCGTCCGACTTTCCAACCGCAGATCGTGTCCGGCCAATCGGCGATGGCGGCGCACTGGATCGAATAGGCCGTTTCCAGGTCTTCAGGAACCGGGCCGGGGAAGTCACTCAGGCTTGTGCGTGATAGCCGGGCAGCTCTGAAGGCACGGGCAACGTCAGCCCCGCGTGAAGCGCTCTTGCTCGATCCTGTTCTGGCAATCTGCATGCCTGCCCCACTGCTTGACGACCCTTGATGGCCCAGTATGGTAACCGGTGTCAATAGGGCGTTCAAGTGGGCGGCGGCGCCGCCAGCCAGTTCTGCCCATGTGTTGTTTGCCCGGCAGCCTGCATCAAGCCTTGGTGTGGATGGACGGTGTCAGCGCAAACCAAGGAGGCAGCGATGACCGGGAGGCGCAGCCAGCGCGCAATCCGCGTCGTCCGTTCGCGGGCAGCGCAGGACGGAACCCGACCGGCATCGGTCCTGGTTCTCGGCTTTTCTGCGGGTGGCCATCTGGCTGGCAGTCTGGCTGCGCGGTTCGACTCCGTTTTGCATCAACCTGCGGATCCCATCGATCAGCTTGATGCCAGGCCTGACTTGGGTGCGCTGATGTATCCGGTGGTCACGATGAGCCCACCTCATGCCCACCGCCGCTCGCGAGACAATTTGCTTGGACCCGCTCCATCACCCGAACAGATTGCAGGGGCCTCGCTGGGGGTGAATGTCCGCGCGAGCCAACCGCCAACCCTGCTGATTCATGCCGCCGACGATCCAGCTGTGCCTGTCGATCACACGCTGATGCTGGCTGGCGCCTTGCGGTCCGCCAGTGTTCCCGTGGCCCTGCATGTGTACGAGCGCGGAGGGCATGGTTTTGGCTTGCGGGGTATCGCAGGGACCCCCCTTGAGCGGTGGCCGGACCTTCTCCTCGACTGGGCTGTATCGCATGGGTTTCCGGCGCCGCTCCCAGCCGAGCCCTGAGCCAGCTCAAAGAGCTCAGTGATCGAGACAGCCTGCCAGTTGACCTCAGGTCCCGCGGGCCCTCGCACCGGAATCAAGGGTCGTCGTTGAAAGTGGCTCCATTGTCTCCAGGTTCCACAATGCCGGTTCGAACGGCCTGCGGGTTTCGGGTGTGACCGGATAGCCGCCGACATCAGCCTCGCTGTCGATCACATGGCCGCGTCCTTCGGCAATGTCGGCGAGGATGCGGATATCGTGGGCGTCGCGGTCCCAGGGCCTTGCGCCCACGGTGGTCAGAAGCTCGCGCTCCAGCGTCCGGGCCGGGACCAGCACAAGCCCGGCGGGAAGATCGAGCGGACGGCTTGCCATCCGGAATGTCGCGCCGCCGCTGGTATAGGTGCCGGTAGCGGGCAGGGGTGCCCCATGACGGTCGACCGCAATGTTGTCGCGCAGATAAAGCGCAAGGTCGCCCTGTCCGCCCAGCATGACGAGCGGCAGCCCCTCGTCCGTATCGTTGCCGCCGCGCAGGGCGTTTCCGATCACGGTCATCCGCCCGACCTGAAACGGCTGGCGCCCCCACTCATTGGCCATCAAGTTGTAGTGAATGGCGCGGTGTCCGGGGTTGTAGATCAAATTGTTGGTGATCGCGCCGCGAACACCGCCCTTGAACAGCGGATTGCGCTCCACATTGTGTGCGTAGATGTTGCGATGGATCAGGATGTCGCTGGCATTGTCGTGGATCAGGCTACCCTTGGAATGCTCGCCCTTGGCATGGGTCGAATCCGACAGGCTCTCGGCAATCAGATTGTTGGTAAAGGTGATGCGGTGCGAGGTGCCCGCGCGCCAGGCCTCTGGCGTATCGCCCGTGAAGCGCGGACCTGAGGCGGACAGGTTCTCGTCGGTTCCCCAGGTGAGCGTGCACTGATCGACGATCACGTCGCGGGCGCCGATGGTAGAAATGGAATCAAAATCCCGCCCACTGCGCTTGGGGGCACCGGCTTCTCCGGGCCGGACCCGGATATGGCGGAAAATCACATCGTGAGTGGTGATGTCGATCCCGCCCCGGATCAGAGTGATGCCGGGTGAGGGTGCGGTCTGACCGGCAATCGTCAGGAAAGGCTCGGTGATCCGCAGGGTCTGGCCGCCGAGATCGATCACGCCACCAACCTCGAACACGACAGTGCGCGGACCCGGTGTGCTGACTGCTGCCTTGAAGGAGCCTTCCCCGTCGCCAGCGAGGGTAGTCACCCGAATAATCTGCCCTCCGGCCCCACCACGGGTTCGGGTCCATCCGCTTATGGCTTGTACTGAACCGTTGGTGGCTGCCAGCTGAGCCGCGGTTGTGGTGGGCAGCGCAAGGACGATGGCCCCTGATGCGGCGCGGGCCAGAAGATTTCTGCGGTTCATGTCGTTTCCTCTCCTTGTCCCTTACTTGCCTCTGCCGTGACTTTGACACCGGTTGCGATGCCGTCCAAAAGCGGGGCGGGCAGGCCCCGGCAATGCGATCCCGCAAGAATGCCCATCACTCGGCCGACTGACTGAAAGCGGGGACGAGGCTGTTCATCCATTCCTCGAGATTGGTGTAGCCGTCCCTGTCGGCATCAGCGGGTCCGTCGGCAGGATTTGCTGGCTCCAGACCGTTCGCCCGTTCCCAGTCATCAGGCATCCCATCACTGTCGTTATCCTGCCATGGACGGCCGGGGTCCAGCACGGGCCAGCCGCCAACATCGCGCTGGCTGTCGATGATGCGCCCGCTTCGCGTTTCCAAGCTGGCGACCACACGCGCATCAACCGCGTCACGCACGCGCGATGCTCCGGCAAGGGCAAGGACCCGCCGCAAGGCCTGATCAGCAGGGACAGCTAGCAGTCCGCCAGTATCAAATGGTGTCTCGCTGAAGTATCCGACCTCAGACCGGCGCAAGCGGACAAGGCTGCGCTGGTCTGGGGTCGCTCCATTCATGCTGTTGCCGGAAAAATGGGCCCGGGCACCGGGCGCAGATTCCACAAAGGCGCGGGCGGCCAGCGATTGCGGCCCGGTCAGATAAGCGTTGGACCGGAAATTGTAGCGGCTGATCGCATCCTCATCGACATTGTAGCCAGAAGCGTCGCCATCATCGCCCCCCCAATTGTAGAAGACGTTGTTGGTGAAGTCGAAGACCGGACCTTCGGAATCTTCTGCCGGGCTGGTGAAGTTGCCCGGCCGCGGCATCCGTGCCCGATGATGGGCCCATAGATTGTGGTGGAAACTGTAGCGCGATCCGGCCGAGCCACGCACGAGCGAGCCGTAACCGTGCGCGCCTTTCGAATGGACCGACCGGTCGAGCGATTCGGTGATGATGCTCCACTGCACCGTTACCAGATCGAGCTGGCCTTCGCCGCGGGTCAGGCGCTGGGATACCGACAGTGTCTCATCCGTCGACCAGGAAGCCGAGCAGTGATCGATGATGATGTTGCGCCCGGATGTCAGGGAGAGTGCATCAGCCTCTATTCCTTGCTCGTCACCGACGCGAATCCGCAAGAATCGCACGATCACTTCGCCGCTCGATACCCTGAACTCCTGTCCGCGCAGGGTGATTCCACCGCCTGGCGCGGTCTGCCCGGCGATCGTGATGTTTGGATGGCGAATAACCAGTGGACTGCGCAGGATGATCGTTCCCCCGATATCGAAGATGACTGTCCGTGGACCGCGTGTTTCGATCGCCGCGCGCAAGGTTCCCGGCCCTGAATCCTCCAGACTGGTGACCCTGATGACGCGCCCGCCACGTCCACCCACGGTGTTGGCCCCAAACCCTTGGGCTCCTGGGAAAGCAACAGGCGCAGGCGGGTTTGGGTCTGATGCCATGACCGGAGCTGGCCCGGAAACGCAGCCACCTAATGTGGCGAGAATTGCGAGCCAGAGGCCTTTCTGCATTGCTCAGCTTCCCCACTGGATGAAGGGTACAGTCCCAAACAGTTCCCGCTCCACGCCGCGAGGGTCGCGCGCGACACGGATGGTGCGGTACAGTAGAAGAGTCTGTCGGTCTGGGAGGCGGTACTGCGGCCACGGCGGCAGGCCACGATGTTGCGGACTGCCAGAGCGCGCGAGTCCCGCGAGTGCCCCCATCAGCGCTGAGGAGACCCGCTGCGCGTCCGGGCCTGTCCCCGTCGATGATTCCGGCGCTGCGAGTGTTCCGAATGCATGGGCGATGTCGATGGTATGGAAGGCGCCGTACCTGCTGTCCTCGCCCGTCGCAGGCAAGTCGAAACGATACACCCAGGTCGGTGCTTGCTGGCGGGCCCGCATGTCGGCCTCCTCCACCTGTCCGCGCCAGCTCCGTGCGGCTGTGGTGGCGGCGAAAAACAGATCGGGTGCTGTGATCTGTGGATAGGCAGCCCTGTAGGTAGCGATGACATGACGGGGATCGATGTCGGTCCGCATGTGCCGGGCCAGCCAGGAGGGTAGCTGGTCCCAGCCGAGGTTGAAGGCAGCCGGTTCGCTGCGACCGATCAGGTTGCGTGTCTCGTCCCGCACATTCCCAAGGAGCATCGGGATGTGCCGGGACACGGCCGGAGCGTCCGGCCAGAAAGGATGCCGCGTCAACATCCGCTGGTCGAGCACCGGGCCGAAATAGATCCGCATCTGTGGATTGACCGGATCATCTGCCGCGAGTGCTTCGACGATGCGGGGTGCGGGGATGGTGATGAGATCGCCGGGGCTCGTCGCGCTGATGCCCAATCGATCCATCAGTGCGTTTGCGCGGCGAGACGCATTGAGGGGGCCAGATGCGGTGACCTGCTGGCCACTCATTGTGGCTACGGCGCTGAACAGACCAGATGCTGCGGGCGTTGCCATCAGCGTGGCGATCTTCGCGCCGCCACCTGACTGCCCAAACAGCATGACCCGCCTTGGATCACCCCCAAGGCGGCTTGCGTGAGCGGCAATCCACTGGAGCGCGAGAACAAGGTCCCACTGCCCGGCGTTGCCGCCATCAGGCCGGAAGCCCGGAGCGATTTGCTCAAGATACAGATAGCCGAAGGCATTGAGCCGGTGATTGACCGTGATCACCACGACATCATGACGGGCAGCCAGGACCGCCCCGTCGGTCAGCGGTGAGGAACCCGATCCGGTGGCATAGCCGCCTCCATGGATATAGACCATGACAGGTCGCCGCGCGCCATCATTGAGTCCGGGCGTCCAGATGTTCAGAAACAGACAGTCTTCGGACTGATCGGGCTCACGGCCTGGTTGCGGGCTCGCCTTCCCATAAGCGGTTGCGGGCAGGACTGCTGACCATGGCTCTGGAGGCTGCGGCCGGGCAAACCGGACACGTGCCGTGTCAGCGCCATAGCGGACGCCGAGAAAGACGCTGAGCCCCTCGCGCGCGAACCCTCGAACCGGCCCATGGTCGGTCTGAAGTACGGGGCTCGGCTGACCAGTCGAAGCAGCGGCGGGAGCAGTCTGGACGAGCAAGGCTAAGGCCCCGGCTACGACAGTGTCGCGCCTGCTCAAGTCCGGCGCTGCGCTACCGGCGGACATCTTGGTTGCCACCGGCCATCAGGCCACGAACGTCGTTCTCGGTGATCAGGTTGAAGTCTCCCCGAATCGAATGCTTGAGGACCGCCGCCACAGTCGCAAAATCGACAGTCTCCTGCCCCCCCAGACCACGTTCCAGACCGAATAGGACGCCGGCGGCGAAGGCGTCGCCGGCACCAATCCGGTCGACGATGCCTGCCATTTGATGGGTTGGGGAGTGAACAAACCCATCGCGCGTATGGATTTCGCCGCGCAGGGTTTGCACAGACGGGCTGGTGACTTCGCGCATTGTTGCAGCAATCGTCCTCAATTTCGGGAACGCTTTGAAGGCGGCGGCCACAGCTTCCTCGCGGGATTGGACCGGTGTGCCGGTGATCAGCGCCACGTCTTTCTCGTTGATGAAGGCAAGGTCGGCTTGTTCCAGGAGACCTGCAAGAACTGACGGGCCATCGCCCTGCCATTGCTGCCACAGCTGGGCGCGGTAGTTCCCATCGAAGGAGACCTTGATCCCGCGTCCGGCGGCAGCCTGAACCGCCTCCTGTGCCAGTCGGGTTGCCGCCCGGCTGACGGCAGGGGTGATGCCGGAGAGATGGAGCCAGCTGGCTCCCTCCAGCAGCCGATCAAGATCGACCGCCTCCGCGTGCATGGCAAAGGCGCTGTCAGCCCGGTCATAGAGGACTTCTGCCGGGCGGCTCATGGCTGCCGGGGTCAAGAAGTAGAGCCCCATCCGCCCGGTTGAAGCAGATACACACTCAACGTTCACACCGTGGCTTCGCAGTTCCGAAATTGCAGCAGCACCGATAGCATTATCCGCAACGACGCTACCCATGCGCGCTGGAAGCCCCAGCCGCGCCAACATCACAGCCACATTGGCTTCAGCGCCGCCATAAGCCACGTCCAGCCGGTGCGACTGGAGCAGTCGCTCGCAGCCGGGCGCGCTCAATCGGACCAGAAGTTCACCGAGGCAGGCGACGACAGGCGCAGTCATCACCGGGCGAGCCAGCCGCCATCCACAGGGATGATCGCACCGTGCAGATAGTCGGCTGCGCGCGAGGCCAGGAACACCGCGGTACCCCCCAAGTCGGCCGGTTCACCCCAGCGCCCGGCAGGTATCCGCCCGAGTATCTCGGTGGACCGCTGCTCATCGGCCCGCAATTGGGCAGTGTTGTCAGTGGCCATGTAGCCGGGGGCGATGGCGTTCACATTGATCCCCTTGCTGGCCCATTCGCAAGCCAGCAGTCGGGTGATGCCGGCAATCCCGCTCTTCGAGGCCGTGTAGGACGGGACGCGGATCCCACCTTGGAACGACAGCATCGAAGCGATGTTGATGATCTTGCCCGATCCCTGCGCTGCCATTACCCGGCCTGCCGCCTGGCACATGAAGAAGGCGGACTTGATGTTGACGTTCATGACGTCGTCCCAGTCCTTCTCGCTGAAGTCGAGGGCGTCCTGCCTGCGGATCAGCCCTGCGTTGTTGACGAGGATATCCAACCCGCCAAGCCCGTCCAGCGTCTCCTGAACGACCCGGCTCACTGGCTCGATGGTGCCAAGGTTGGCGCTGATGTCCACGAACCGGCGACCAAGCGCACGCACTTTATCGCCCGTCTCGTCAGCCGGAACGATCCCAGCCGCTGCGATGTCGGCTCCAGCCTCTGCCAGGGCGAGTGCAACACCTTGACCAAGGCCGGTGTTTGCTCCCGTGACGAGCGCGGTTCTACCTTCGAGGCTGAAAGAAGCGAGCATTGTCATGATGGACTCCCGTTGTTTCAGACCCGGTCAAGAGCGCCGGAACTGCCATGCACTTCATGAATGGTAACCGGTGTCATAACAAGGAGGCCATAGCAGCGCAAGGCCTGCAAGATGACGTTCAATCGGTCCGGCGCGAGGCAGTGGAGGCGCGCACTACCAGTTCGGGTGCAAACCGGAGGTGCGTCTCACGGCGGGCGCCGTTTGCCACATCGAGCAACAATCTGGCGGCCGCGCGTCCCATCTCGCGGATGGGCAGACGCACTGTGGTCATTCCGGGCCACAACCGCCCGGCTATTGGCGTGTCGTCAAATCCTACAATCGAAATGTCTTCGGGGATCCGTAAACCCGCCTCGCGCGCCGCGACGTAAGCGCCTGTGGCCATTTCGTCATTTCCTGCAAAGATCGCAGTCGGTCTTTCAGAATGGGCCAGCAGCGCCTCGGTCGCTGCCTGGCCAGAGGCAAAGGTGTATCCACCTTCGGCTACCAATTCCGGGTCAAGTGTCAGGCCGGATTCGGCAAGCCCTGATTCAAAACCTCTGCGCCGCTCGTGAGTTGACCGGAAGGTCACGGGTCCGTGGATATGGCCAATCCGGCGATGGCCAAGCTCGGCGAGATGCCGTGCCGCCTTCGAGCTGCCTTCGGCATCATCCGTCAAAATCAGGTGGTCGGGATCATCGATACTGACCGAGGCAATCCGCACATAATCAATCTCGGCCGCAGCTATTGCAGCAGCCAGTTCGGGCGCTTCAGACACCGACGGAGGCAGAATCAGTCCGAAAGGTTTGTGCTGCTGGGCGAACCGCAAGACCTGCTGGACGAAGTCTGGCTGGCTGCGGTCACATGGGCGCAAGACGAGCTGGAAGTCGGTTGATTCGAGCGCATCAAGGATGCCGCGTTGCATGTTGACCACATACTGCGGACTTGGGTTGTCATAGACCAGCCCGATCAGGAATGATTTCCCCAGAGCGAGCGCCCGCGCTTGCGGGTCCGGCAGAAAGCCCAGCTCGGCAATCACCTTTTTGATGGCTTCTCTGGTCTTCTCCTTGACGAACGGCGACTCGTTGATAACCCTCGAAACCGTCTTTTTCGAGACCTTGGCAACTCGTGCAATATCATTGATCGTGACATTCCCGCCGCGCGACGCCCGTTGATCGCTGGACGCCGACATCGGCGGCTCATTGCTGCTATTCCTGGTCACGAACGTATCTTGCCCTCTGATTTGACGCCATTTCAGGTTCACAGTTTCGCTGGGAAATCAAGTGTTGGAGAGCCAAGCCGGCCCACGGATAAGCCCATCACGACAGACATCGCTTCGCTATTGACACCGGTGACATTTTGGAAAATGCTACCGGTAGCAAAAACAAAGCCTGTCACAATGTGCGTGACTGGCCGCATGGCCACGAAGGCCGCCGGGAGGACATGATGACGTTGAAGGCTCGGATCGCACCAGCATTGCTGGCTTCAGTTTCGCTTGCAGGTCTCAGCACCGGGCTGGCTCACGCCCAAGCGGTTGTGCCTTCCCAAACGGAAGCACAGACCGAGCCTGAGGTGGTCGTGGTCACTGGCTTTCGCTCTTCCCTGCGCTCCTCGATCGCCATCAAGCGGGCTGAGACAGATATCATCGATTCGATCCGGGCCGAGGACATCGGCAAGTTTCCCGACAACAATCTTGCAGAATCCCTCCAGCGAATTCCTGGCGTGGCGATCGACCGGGATGGAAGCGGTGAAGGCCGGACCATCACGGTGCGCGGCCTTGGGCCAGACTTCACTCGCGTACGCCTGAACGGGCTTGAAGCCATCTCCACGACAGGCGGCCGCGACCGGGATGGCGGTGCAAACCGTGGGCGCGGCTTCGACTTCAATGTATTTGCCTCGGAGCTCTTCAATTCCCTTACGGTTCGCAAGTCGACATCGGCCGAAAATGAAGAGGGCTCTTTGGGCGCCACGGTCGATCTGCGGACTGCCCGGCCATTTGACTATCGTGGCCAGACGTTCGCTGGGTCCGCACAATTGGGCTACAACGATTTCTCCGAAGAAGGCGGGCAGCGCGGCACCTTGCTTTACTCGAACCGGTGGTTTGACGGGCGCTTGGGCGCGCTTGTCTCTGTTGCTTATTCCGAAAGAACCACCATTGACGAGGGGCCCAATTCCGGGCGCTGGCAGAATGCCTATTCGGCTGGCAACGCAGGGCGTCTGCAGTCCTTCTCCACCGATGGCGGGCTGACGTTCCAGCCGATTACGCCATGCACGACTGCAACAACGCGCGTGTGCAACGTGGTGGAGACCAATGCTGTCAATCCGCCGCTGACCGGCGAGGCGCTTCGGGTCACCCGGGCGATCTATCCACGGTTCCTGCGGACCTCGCAATTCGTGAACGACATCGAACGGCTTGGCATCACAGGTTCGTTCCAATTCCGGCCGTTCGACTCGACAACCCTGACGCTTGATGTCCTGCATTCGACATTTGGCGCCGACCGGATCGAGTACAATTTGGAGCCGATCTCGTTTTCCCGGAACGGAACCGGGGTCCCCCAGACAGACATCTTCAACTACACCATCGACGACCGGAACGTGATCACCAAGGCGTCGTTCAATGACGTCGACATCCGCTCCGAAATGCGGTTCGATGACCTCGAAACGACCTTTGACCAGGTCAATTTCATGATCGAGCAGGATATCGGCGAACGCCTGCGCGCGAGGCTGCTGGTTGGTCAATCGAAATCGTTCCTCGACAATCCCGAGCAGACGACCTTCACCTTTGAATCTTACAATGTGCAGGGCTACTCCTACGATCTGACCGATCAGACGAACC
>JALOSP010000285.1 GCA_025458365.1 Hyphomonadaceae bacterium | reverse complement strand
CCGGGCGCCGGTTGAAACTGCTCAAGCCATCGGCGTTTCTGGTCAACACCGCGCGTGGCGAAGTGATTGACGAGGCCGCCCTTGCCCGGATGCTGGAGGCCGGAGAACTGGCGGGCGCCGGGCTGGACGTGTTCGAGCATGAACCGGCGATCAATCCCAAGCTGAAGAAAATGGCCAATGTGGTGCTGCTGCCGCACATGGGATCGGCCACGCTGGAAAGCCGGGTTGCGATGGGTGAAAAGGTCATCATCAACATCAAGACCTTCGCCGACGGCCACAAGCCGCCTGACCGGGTGATCCCGGCGATGTTGTAGGGGGACGGAGCGAGGCTGGGGCGCACAGCACCTGCTGCGCTTTGTTGTTGGCCACAGTTGCGCAGCAGGTGCTGCGCGCTCCAATCTCCGAAAATGACCGACAAACCCAATGCCGCCCAGATGGCCTCGCCAACCTATCGCCTTGCGGCACTCGATCCCGACTTCATGCTGGGCGACAGCACTCGCGCAATCCGTTTCATGCTGGAGTTCCAGAAAGCCGATGAAGCCTTCCGGGCGGCCCGGGTGGAAAGCACGATCGTGGTGTTCGGTTCGGCCCGTGTTGGCGAGGACCATCACTGGTACAGGGCAGCCCGCGCCTTTGCCGGGCTGGCATCGCGCGCAGGCGGCGCCTTGTACGACACCGCCGGGCCACGCCGCAATGTCATCACCACCGGTGGCGGGCCGGGTATCATGGAGGCGGCCAATCGTGGCGCCTCAGAAGCTGGCGCGCTCACCGCAGGCCTCAACATATCGCTGCCGCATGAGCAGGAGCCCAACGCCTGGTCCTCACCGGAACTGACCCTGCGGTTTCACTATTTCGCCATGCGAAAAATGCATCTGGCGATGCGCGCTGCCGCGCTCGTGGTATTCCCTGGCGGGTTCGGCACGCTGGATGAATTGTTCGAGCTTCTGACCCTGCGCCAGACGGCCAAGATCGACAAGCCGCTGCCCATCGTCCTGTTTGACCGGACTTACTGGCAGAGCCTGCTCAACCTCGACGTGATGGTTGAGCATGGCCTGATCAGCCCCGATGACCTGGCGCTGTTCGCGTATGCGGATACGCCGGAAGGCGCCTGGGCGGCAATCCAGTCCGGTAAGTGAACTGGACGGTCGAGCGCGGGCAAGCCCGTATTGGGTCTGGCTTGCCAATTGGCGACGTTGAAGCAAGACTGATGGAATGTCGATAGGCCCGTCCCGACGCCATTTGCTGGCAAGCGCTGGCGCCGTAATCGCGGTGCCAGAAGTGGCGTGGGCCACCAGTTACATCGTGCCCGCTTTGCCACCGGACCTGGACGGGTTGCGAGGCCTTGCCCTCACGACAGCAGACGGAGCGCTGACAACCCTGGCCGATCTGGCGCCTGCCGGGCGCGCCACCGTGATCAGCTTCTGGGCCACTTGGTGCGCGCCCTGCCTGCTGGAGACCCGCCACCTGGCGCAGGTGCGAAGGCGCTATCCAGCCAGCCGCCTGACCATCATCGGGATCAATGTGGACCGCACCCCCGATGAAGGTCGGATCGGCGACTTCCTGTCACGCGCCGGAACAAACTTCCCGCAGCTTCGTGCCGGGCGGGACGCTTACCGCGCCTTCGGTGGCCCGGCGGCCATCGAACTGCCCCGCACCTTCGTGTTTGCACCGGACGGCAGGCCTCTCGCCGCATTCGGCGTGTTTGATGCGGTCAGCGAGGCTGAGGTGGATCGGGCGGTGGCACGGGCAGTGGGGTGACCGGTCAGGCACATTGCAACCGGGCGCCAAGAGGGCAATGATTGTATCCATGGCAAACGGCTTCATTCCCCAGACCATTGTCCCGCCCAGAGCGCCGCTCCGGAACTTCGCTTTCTTTGCCGCTGCGGCTCGCAACGTCCTTGAAGTTCTTGATAAGGGGATATTTGAAACCCGCCTGCGGGTGGTGGATTTCGCCGGACGGCGCAGTGTGGCGGTCATGGACCCCGCCCTGATCGAGCAGGTGCTGCTGGATGACGCCAGCCTCTACAAGCGTGGCAATGTCCAGCAGCGGATTTTCGAGCCGGTGTTTCCAAAAGGCCTTCTCACGACTGAAGGCGAGGTCTGGAAGCGCCAGCGGCGCGCTGCCGCCCCGTCATTTCGCACGACTGCTCTTGAAGGGCTGGTACCCGTCATGAGCCGCGCAGGAGTGGACGCGGGCCGCGCGCTGGCACAGCTGACCGCTAGTGAGACCACCGATATCCTGCCGCACATGACACGCGCCACGTTCGATGTGATCCGCCAGACCTTGCTCGGGGGGGATCACAGCGCCGCATCGCAAGCCGAACTGTTTGTCGCGATCGAAGAGTTCATCACCTATGGCGCCCGGCTTGATCCGGTCTTGATCCTCGGTCTGCCCCGCTGGCTGCCGCGACCGGGCAAGCGCAGGGCCGAACGCGCCGGCCAGGCCATGCGGGCCTTTGCAAAAGCCGGCCTCGACGTCCGCCGCGCTCAGCCACAACCTGACAGCCAGGACCTGCTGCAGGCACTTCTGGACGCCCGTGACCCGCAAACCGGGCTCGGGCTGGATGAAGACGAGCTGGTCGACAACATCCTGACCTTCATCGCCGCCGGGCATGAAACGACCGCACTGGCGCTGACGTGGAGCCTCTATTTGCTGGCTGGTGTGCCGGACATCCAGGAAGCCGTCGCGGCAGAGGTCAGCGCCACCTGTGGGACGGCCTCGGTCACCCATGGAAATCTGCCAGATCTGCAATTGACCGAGCGGGTGATCAAGGAAGCCATGCGGCTCTATCCGCCAGCACCCTTCATCCAACGCACCCCGAATACCACCCTCACGCTTGACGGCTACACCATCCCGCCCGGCAGCAACGTCACCTGCATGATCTACGTCACACAGCGGAGCCCCTTGTACTGGGACCGGCCTGCTGAATTTGACCCGGACCGGTTCCTTCCAGAACGGTCGCAAGGGCGGCACCGGTTCGCCTGGATGCCGTTTGGCGGTGGACCGCACACCTGCATCGGGATGCGTTTTGCCATGATGGAAGCAGTCACGATTCTGGCAGAAATCGTGCGCCGGGTCCGCGTCGGGTTGGTGCCGGGCCATCAGGTGATCCCGATCCAGCGCGTAACCCTGCGGCCACAAGGCGGAATGCCCCTGCTGATCAAGGCGCGATAAACACACTCACAACGCCTTGACGATCTCTTCGGTCATCTTCTTGGCGTCGGCGAACAACATCATCGTGTTGTCGCGGAAGAAGAGTTCGTTTTCGACCCCGGCATAGCCCGCGCTCATACCGCGCTTGATGAACAGCACGGTCCCTGCCTTTTCCACGTCA
>JALOSP010000284.1 GCA_025458365.1 Hyphomonadaceae bacterium | reverse complement strand
CCGGAATAATGCTAATGGCATGGTGCGGTGAAACCCGCGCAAGCGCATAAACTGACTGGTGCCCTCGTATCGCTTGTTCAAGTTCTGGGCGGCCACGCAAAAAACGCCACCAATAGGCACGGCCAATTTGGTCACTTATCTTGCTTCGCTCGGGTTTGACGCGTGCCTGAACAATCGCAAGCAAATCCGGCCACCTTCCCGCCTCTTCCAGAGTCATGTCGCCAAAGTCGACGACGCCTTTGGTGTCGGTGTCGTCAAAGGTGAAGCCCATGCCGAGAACGTAGGAGCCCACAAACGCCCTGCCCTCATTCGCCTTCAGCGCCGCCGGGCTGTCGTCAAAATCGCCCTCCACCAGATACGCCGAAATGCGCTCAACGGCCTTGCCGTCCAGCACCGGCGCCATGCCCTGCAGCGGCCTGCCTTTCAGCACATGCACCACCGACACCACCACCGCCGCTTCCCCCGGCCATTTCAGGCGACGGGTGGCGGCGATCAAGGTGGCACCGGATTTCAGGATCGGCAGCAGGCCGCTTTCGCGCGTGTCGCCCTGGGCGATCGTGTTGGTGGCGATCAGGCCGAAGGCGCCGTCCCTGCGCAGCAGACCATGGGCGCGGCGGAAGAAGCTCGCCACCAGATCGGCATTGCCATGGGTGCCCGCATGCAGGCTCTGCAGCCACGCGCCATAACCCGCCCTATTGCCCGCAGCGACCGTGTTCTTGCCGGCAAAGGGCGGATTGCCCACGAAGGCGTCAAACCCCGGATTGTCGCGGGCGAACACTTCGGGAAATTCGATCTCCCAATGGAACGGGCGCACTTTGTGTTCGTCGTGGCGCAAGGTTGCGGCCAGCGCGTCAATCTTTGGCCAACCGATGTCTCCAGCCGATAGCCACTGTTCCAGATCAGCCTGCATGCGCTTGCGCTCGGCGGGTTTTTCGCCGGCGAAGAAGCAGGCGACCGCGGCATCGCCTATCCGGCGGACCGGATCGATCCGTTGCTCGACGTTTCGATGCTTCTGCTCCAGCACCGCGCGCGTGGTGTCATCAGGCGCCAGACGGATCTCTTCCCGGGCGCGGGCGGCCTCCTCAAAGCGCTGGCGCACGATATAGCCGATCAGCGGCAAGGCGACATGGCCGCGGTCCCAGTGGGCGGCCTCGATCTGCTCTCGGGTCAACCCCACCAGACTGTCGCCGCACTTCAGCGCATGGTCGAGAAACGTGAATTCATGGTCGCGCGCCAGCGTCTCCAACCAGACGGACAGACGGGCCAGGTCCACCGCCATCGGGTTGCGATCCACGCCATAAAGGCAGCGCATCGCCACCAGCCGCTTGGCATGCAGTAGTTCGTCCTCATTGGGTGGCAGTGTTGGCCGGGTGCCCGGATGGGCCTCCCAAGCGCGGGTCAGATGACCAGCGAGCGCCCGGCACGCCTCCACAAGGAAGGCGCCAGACCCCATGGCCGGATCGCAGACCTTCAGGGCCAGAATCTGATCGGGCGTCGGCGCCTCACCCAAAGGCGCCAGCACCGGTTCCAGCGCTTTCTCAACGATGGGCGCGGTCAAGGTGCGCGGGGTGTAGTGGCTGCCCGAGCGTCTGCGCTCGTCGGTCGGCTGCAGGATCGGCGCGCCGATGGGTGTGGGCGCTTTCCTGGGGCTAGCCCGCTCGTCGATCAGGCTGTCGAGTGCAGCGATCAGGCTGTCGGCATCGGTGGCGGCCTTCACAGCGGCAGCGGCCTTCGGGGTCAGTTTGCCGGGGCGGACCTCACCGATCAGCTTCACCGGGTCCTTGGCCGCCAGCAGCGTGTGAATGCCGAGATAGACCGGCACCTTGTTGTTCTTGCCGCCCTTGATGGCGATCATCGGCTCATTGGCAATGTCGGCCACAAAGCCCATCACGGTTTCATAGACGCTGCCGATCTGCTCCACATCCAGCGTGCGATAGGACAGCCGCTCGCCGTCGAGCATCATCAGCGCGTCCAGCACACCGAGCACGCAACCGTCCGACAGCTCCAGGACTTGCGGCGGCTGATCCGGGCTTGTGCGGCCTTCCAGAAACGGAAAGACATCGGGATCGAAGATCTTGCCGCCGCGCGGCGTGATCCAGTCACCCAGCCCGCCATGGATCAACCGGAACAGCGCCAGCAGCTGGCCCCAACCGCCGCGCCGCTCGTCCATTGTGTCAGGGAACAGGGCCTGGTCATTGGTCAGCCGCTCGTGCAGTCCGCGCAGGCCATAGCCTTCGGCATAGAGCCTGCGATGGGCCTCGCTGGCGCCGGAGGGCAGCAGGTCACGGTCTTCAGCGTAGAGGATGAACACCAGCCGCAGCAATGTGGTGAGGATGCCCTCATAGACATGGTCTGGCAGCTGGCGCGCCAGGCGGCGGATCTCATCGGGCCAGCCAGCGTCCAGACCGCGCAACAATTCGTGCAGGGCCTTCAGGATCTGCCCCGACAGTCTGGTGGAGACCTCTGCCTGGGCGTCGCGGCTCTGGCGCAGCAGGGCGGCCAGCCGGTTCTCCGGCGCCATACCGGCCAGACGCTGATAGCCCAGTGTCAGTTTCAGGCCGCCGAGCAGCGGCCGCCAGGCCACAGAGTCGATGCCCTGCATCGGCCAGGCCATCCAACCAGCCGTCTCGCCTTTCGGCGCATGGATCAGGATGAGTTCGTCGCGCGCGACCAGCAGCCCTGTCGCCACGCCTGTCTCGCGCAGAAGCCGTTCCAGGCGCTGAAGCGGTGTCGCCCCCCAGCCCTCAAGGGCGCCGCGCTGGTCTGAGCGCGCATCGACAGCCTGCACCAGCAGTTCAAACCCGGATGCGTCTGGCTTGAGCAAGCCAAAGTCCGGGACAAGGGTCGTCTCGAGTTCGGCAAGCCGAACCACTGGCAAGGCATCTCCCGGCTGCCCGTCTGGCGCGCCCGCAATCTTGTGCGCTGGCCAGTCCAGCACCTCGTGGCAAAACCGCCACGCCCGCGACAGGGCAGTATCCTCAGCACGCCAGGCCCAGGCGGCGGCTGCGCCATCCCCATCCTCTTGCGATTGCGGGAGCGGCACACAGCTGCGATCCCGCAGCACCTTGGCCGCCAGCACCAGCCCGGTGGGCTTGATCTGGTCCAGCCACTCTGTGGTGGGATCAAAGGGTCTGTCAGTGCGTGCCATGCAATCCGTCCATCACGCCTGCGACGGCCAGAGATAGACCAGACCGACCGGCTCCAACCTCGACGCGGCAACGCGATAGCTTTGCTCCACCCGTGTTGGTTCGGTTGCAAGGTCTTGCTGCAGCCGGACCAGTTTGGCCTCGCGGCTCTTCCTGTCCAGCTCAGCCTGGCGCTTCTCGTCTTCAAGATTGAGGACGAGCTGGATCGTATCCGAGTTCTGGATCGACTTGATGGTGCTCTCCAAAAGCGTGCGCATGGCATCTGCCTCGCTCGCGCCGTTGCGCGCCAGCTGCTCTGCTGCGGCCTGAAGCGCCCGCCCCGCTCGGGCTTCCAGCTCGGGCCGCAGAGCCGCCAGGTCATCCTGCACAAAAGAGCGAATGGCCACTTCGACAGTTTGATCCACCGGCTCCGCCTGGGCCAGT
>JALOSP010000283.1 GCA_025458365.1 Hyphomonadaceae bacterium | reverse complement strand
CAAGCGGCCCGGCGCGGGTCTCGGTCACATTGGCCGGTGATGACGTGGTGCTGCGCAGTGCGCCAGGGATCAGGTTTGCGGCGCTATCTGTTGAGGGTCGAGGAACCATCGCCTCCCTGCCCTTGACTGTCCGCGCGAGGATCGCCGGGGAGGCACCCGTAACCTTGAATGGAACAATTCTGGCTGCTGCTGGCGATGACGGACGGCTGTCGCTGTCTGCGACCGGAACAGGAACCGCACTCGGGCTTGGCTTTTCGACCGCGACGCCCTTGCGGCTGACGGCAGATGGCAAGCTGGTTCGGCTTGATGGCAACATCCGGTTTTCGTCTGCTGGCACGGCTCCATCCGGCTACATCGAGTTTGACCTGACACGCGATGATGACCGGGTCGAAGGCGATCTGACTGTCGAGAATGTCTCCTTGTCCTTGTTCAACACGGACCTGACGGGACAGATGTCGGCCAGTGCGCGGCTCCAGGGGCGCGGCAACACCCTTGCAGGGGAGATTGATGCCCGGCTCGAACAAGCCCTCAGCCGGGGCTTGCCATCCGATCTTGCGCTCAGCGGCTCCTTGAAAGGCCGCCTTGATGACAGCCGGCTGGTGCTTGACGGATCATTGGCCAATCCACGCGGCCTGACATTTGCCCTGCGCTCGGCGATTCCGGTCGAAGCAAGTGCCGCACCCGTGCGATTGGCGCTTGTGCGCACTGCTCCAATCACTGGTTCTTTTGCTGCATCAGGGGAGGTCCGGCCGCTGGCCGATCTGCTGTTCGCCGGCGAGCGGACCCTGAACGGTCCCGTCGAAGCGCGTGGCACGATCGCAGGGACGATGAATGCGCCACAATTGGCCGGGTCCGTCACCTTGGCTGGCGGGGACTGGCTGGAGCCACGGATCGGCCTCCGGATGACCGCGCTTGATCTGGAGGCCGAGTTTGAAGGCGATGAGATCGTGGTTCGCCAGCTGCGGGCCCGTGATGGGGCTCAGGGCCGCATCCAGGGCAGTGGCCGTATCCAGTTGGGAGGCGGACCTGCTCCCAGTACGTTCGAGGCAACGTTGCAGCGTTTCAAGCTGTTTGACACAGAGACCGGCCAGGCATCTGCTGGCGGCACTGTGCGGATCGAGCGCTACAGTGACGGTCGGGCCGAACTGACCGGGCGCCTGCAGATCGAGAATGCGGAATTCCGCCCGGCGCGCGCCGCGGCAGGTGGCGCCGTGCCTCTTGACGTGATCGAGATCAACCGACCGCAACCGGCTGGGCCAGCGTCGTCCGCCTCGTTGGTCACGTTGCCGCAGCTGGCGTCAGGCCGCAGACCGCCAGCCATCCGGCTGAATGTTGAGCTGGCGGCGACGCGCGGTATCTTCATCCGGGGGCGTGGCCTCAATCTCGAACTTGATCTCGACGCCAGGGTCACTGGCACCACCAGCAGGCCGGTCCTGTCTGGTGAAGCGGGCGTGTTTCGTGGTGCCTACACCTATGGCGGGCGGGTCTTCGATTTCCAGGAGGGTGGCACCATCACCCTGGCCGCAGACCCTGACAATATCAGGCTTGATCTGGTGGCCGTGCGCGATGCTGATGACCTGGAGGCGCGCATCGTCGTGACTGGAACAGCCAGCGACCCGCGGGTGACCCTCACCTCGACGCCGCCGCTGCCTCAGGATGAAGTGCTGTCCCGTGTCCTGTTCGGACGCTCAACGGCGCAGCTGTCAGGCGGCGAGGCAGTGCAGCTGGCGGCTGGACTGGCCGCGCTTGCTGGTGGCGACAGCTTCGACGTGGTCTCGAATCTGCGTGATCTGGTCGCTCTCGATCGGCTGACATTTGCCTATGGGGCGGCCGGGCTTGAAGTGACCGGTGGAAAGTATCTCGGGCGGGACTTCTATCTCGAGCTCATCAACGAGCCACAGATCGGGGTGATCTCCCAGGTTGAATGGCGCCCGGTCAGGCCGCTGGCCATCACGTCACGGATATCACCCGATGGCGATGCCAGAATCTCCGTCCGTTGGCGCCAATCGATCAATCGTGACCGGTAGGCTCAACACTTCAGTAGCCGAATCAGGTCCATTCCGGGGGGATGGACCAACCCTCAGACCAGCAACCCGCTCAGCCCCATTGCCACGAACCTGCAAGTCGGTCGGCCCGCCAGAGGCATTGGAGGGCCTTGGTTCTGTGTGGAGTGGTGATTGGTACGGGTCTTTTGGTCTGGCTTGGACTAGGAAGTCTGACCCGCCCCGCCGTCGTTCAGGCCGAACACACGAGTGCGAACCCGTCGGCTGTTCCGGCCACCTTCGAAGGCCGGGTGGTGCGGGTGAGTGATGGCGATTCCATCCGCGTCCTTTGGAATGGAACCAGCACGCCCGTGCGGCTTGCAGGGATTGACGCGCCAGAGCGCGGCCAGCCCTGGTCACGCAATGCGCGCGCCGCCCTTGCCGGTCTTGTGGCAGGCCAGACTGTCGCGGTGAGCGTGTCAGACCAGGATCGCTATGGCCGTCTTGTGGGATTGGTCAGCGTGCGCCGCGAGGGCCGGGTGGTCCAGGTCAATCGAGAGTTGATCCGGCAGGGCGCGGCCTGGGTATACCGGGCTTACAACCGGGACGCCTCGGCGCTTTCAGTGGAGGCTGACGCCCGGGCTGCAGGGCGTGGTCTGTGGTCGTTGCCACCAGGTGAGCGGCTACCGCCGTGGGAGTATCGCCGTCAGGGGCGGAGTGCGTCGGGTGTTGCCCGCTAATGGCCTGGCGCATCAGCTCCTGCGGACGGCTTGCCCGAAGCCAGCCTTGACCTGCGCGACAAAAACTGGTGAAGAGCAGCGTCATCTGGCGTGATTGCCTGATGCTGTACCAGCCCGCCGGTCCCGGAATGTGGCTGCCCCCGAACTGAAAATCTGGAACTGGCCATGTCTGACGAGACAGAAGACACCGGTATTGCGTCCGATCTGGACGATGCTGCCCACGCCACCGCGGTCGCGACCGATGCGGAAACCGATAGCGATGGTGAGGCCGAGAGCGAGGAAGGCGGTTATTCCATCGACCTGCCCGAGCCGCCCAAGCCCACCGGTCAACGGACGACGTTGCAAGAGCTCAAGCAGCTCACGCCGCCCGAAGTGATGGCGCTGGCCGAATCGCTGGAGATCGAAGGTGCTGCGACCCAGCGCACCCAGGATTTGCTCTATCAGATCCTGATTGCCAAGGCCGAGCGCGGCGACCAGATTGGCGGCGGCGGCGTGCTGGAAGTGCTGCAGGATGGATTCGGCTTCTTGCGCAGTCCGGAGTCCAACTACCTCTCAGGCCCGGACGATATCTATGTCAGCCCGGCGCAGATCAGGAAGTTCGGGCTGCGCAGTGGCGACACGGTCGAAGGCGAAGTCAGCGCGCC
>JALOSP010000282.1 GCA_025458365.1 Hyphomonadaceae bacterium | reverse complement strand
AGGGGCGCAAGGATCTGTTCACCAACAAGTTGGCGCAAATACAGCTTCACGCGGCTGCCACGTGCCGAACCTCCGGCAAAGGTGTCCAGCATGCTTCAGGCGACAGCGGCGCCATCAGCCCGGCAATCAGCCCGTCGCTGACGGTTTCAAGGCTCCCCGGGTTCCAGACTGGCGCATTGTCCTTGTCGATGATCACCGCGCGCACGCCTTCCTGGAAATCATGACAGTGGATCACCCGGCTGCCGATGGCATATTCCATCGCCATCACATCTTCGAACCGATCCATGGACGCACCGGCGCGCAACTGGGCCAGCGCCAGTTTCAGGGTCTGCGGGGATTTTGAGTGCAGGATGGCGAGCTGCTCACCCGCCCAGTCCGTTCCGTCGGTTTCCAGCGCCGCAATGATCGCCTCCATCGTATCGGCTGAAAACGCCGCATTGATCCGCGCAAGGTTCTCCGGTGTCAGCAGCCCTGGCCGCCCGATCGCCTCATCCAGCGCGTCCAGGCCCGAGGCCAGCGCGGCTGCCGGGTCATGGGCGCTTGCGGCACCGGCAATCTGGGCACGCACGGCGCCTAACAGTTCGGTCGGGATGCAATGGGTGGCGATGCCAGCCACCTTGCAGTCTGCGGCCTTCAGGCGTGCGCCCGTCAGGGCCAGCCATGTCCCGATGGCACCGGGCAGCCGTGGCAGGAACCAGCCGCCGCCGACATCGGGAAACAGGCCGATCCCGGTTTCCGGCATGGCGAAGGTCGTGGCATCGGTGGCGATCCGGAACAGGTTGTGCACGCTGATGCCGACGCCGCCACCCATGGTGACGCCATCCATCAGGGCCACCACGGGCTTCGGATAGACATGCGACAGATGGTTGAGCTGGTACTCGGCATGGAAGAAAGCGCGAGCCTGCGCACCATCGCCTGCCCCGCTCCGGGCCAGCATCCGGATATCGCCCCCGGCACAGAAGCCGCGCGTGCCATGGGCGTGGTCGATCAGGACTGCACCGATAGACGGATCATGCATCCAAGCGAGCAGCGCTTCGGTCATGATCGTGACCATCTCCAGATTGAGCGCGTGCAGCGCCTCTGGCCGGTTGAGGCTCAGGCGGCCGAGAGCACCGTCTTGCTGGACAATCACAGGGCTCATGGCCGGCCTGCCACAAATGCATCGCGCGCTGCCACGCCGATGTCAGGATGATCACAAAACAAGCCATCCACCCCGAGGCTCAGGAAGAGCGAACACTCACCCGCCAGATCGCCGGGCAGCCGCAGGAAATCGGGTGCGTCAGGCGCGCCCCGGCGCATCTGGCTGGGCAGGAAATTGTTTTCCAGCCGGAAGGTCCAAGGATGCACCTTCAGCCCGGCAGCCTGTGCACGGGCCACCAAATGGGTTGGCGGTCGCATGCCGCCTTGCGGCCCGACAGGCACGATCAAATTCTTCTGCGGTCCGAGGCCTCCGGCATAGCGAGCGATCTCGACCAGACCGGCGTCGGTGATCATGTCGGCGTAGCGCACATCGGGCAAATCTGCCGGGCCGCCTTCGGAAGCCACCAGCTGCACCAGCGTGACAGGAAGCGGCCTTGCGAGCAGGCGCCGGATATTGGTGACCTCGAAGCTCTGCACGTAAACGTCCCGGCCCGCCGAGAGGATCGGGGCAATTCCCGCCAACAGGGCGTCATCAAACGACAAACCAAGCCGCTCATGATGGGTCGGGTGCTTGGTTTCGGGATAAAGCCCAACCGCCCGGTCTGAAGCCAGCACGAGGGACACGACCTCTTCCAGCGTCGGGATCGTATCCTGGCCATCAAAGGCCATGTTGGCGGGGCGCAGTTGTGGCAACCGCTCGCGGCAGCGCAGGGACTTCAATTCGTCGAGTGTGAAATCCTCGACAAACCAGCCCTCGAACCGTTCACCGTCGATGATCTTTTCGGTGCGCCTGCTGGCGAACACCGGGCGGTCTGCCACGTCGGTCGTGCCGCCAATCTCGTTTTCGTGGCGTGCCACCAGATGCCCGTCCCTGGTGATCACCAGATCAGGCTCGATCACGTCAGCGCCCTGTTCGATGGCCAGCCGATAGGATGACAGCGTATGCTCGGGCCGATAGCCGCTGGCGCCGCGATGGGCGATGATGATGGGGCGATGTTTGGGATGTTCGGTCAGGGGCGCAATGTCTCTCATCACAGCAGTCTGGGGCGGCGTTGAACAACCAGCAAGGGCCAAGACTGGAACAGAAGTCAGGAACGTGCGGCGGGTCGTCATGCTCGTTCGGCTAACCAGGAAATGCGACACTTGTTTGGCTGAGTTTGCTGTCCTCTGGGATTAGACTCCCCGCTCCATCTCGCGCGCGATGATCACCCGCATCACCTCGTTGGCGCCTTCGAGGATCTGGTGGACGCGGAGATCGCGCACGATCCGCTCGACCTCGTAGTCCTTCAGATAGCCATAGCCGCCATGGATTTGCAGCGCCTGATTGGCAATGTCGAAACAGCGGTCGGTCACAAGGCGCTTGGCCATGGCGCACAGTTTTGTGGCGTCGGGGGCACCGGCATCAAGTGCGCTGGCCGCATGGCGCAGGAACACGCGGGCAGCCTCCAGCTCGGTGGCCATGTCGGCCAGTTTGAACTGCGTGGTCTGGAAGTCCCACAGGGCCTTGCCGAACTGCTTGCGCTCGCGGGCATAGGCCTGGGCACGGGCCAGCGCGTCTGCTGCGCCACCGAGCGAACAGGCCGCGATGTTGAGACGCCCGCCATCCAGCCCCTTCATGGCAAAACCAAAGCCCTGACCTTCCCCGCCCAGCAGGTTTTCGGCGGGCACCCGGCAGTCCTCAAAGATGACCTGCGCCGTCGGTTGGGCTTTCCAGCCCATCTTCTGCTCGTTCTTGCCAAATGACAGGCCAGGCGTGCCCTTCTCCACCAGAATGGTCGAAATCCCTTTCGGACCGGGGCCTCCTGTGCGCACCATCACCACATAGAGGTCGGAGAACCCGGCCCCGGAAATGAACGCCTTGGTGCCGTTCAGCACATAATGGTCCCCGTCACGCCGCGCGGTGGTGGACAGGGATGCGGCATCCGAGCCCGAGCCCGGCTCGGTCAGGCAATAGCTGGCGATCAGTTCCATCGTGGTCAGCCGTGGCAGCCACTGCTGGCGCTGGGCTTCACTGCCAAACGTGTCGATCATCCAGCTTGCCATATTGTGGATCGAGACGAAGGCCGCTGTGGAGATGCAGCCGCGCGACAAGGCCTCGAACACCAGCACGGCATCGAGCCGCGTCAGGGCAGACCCGCCCACATCATCGTGCACATAAAGCCCGGCAAAGCCCAATTCTGCCATGGCCTCCAGCGTGGGCCGGTCCAGCCTGCCCTCCTCCTCCCAG
>JALOSP010000281.1 GCA_025458365.1 Hyphomonadaceae bacterium | reverse complement strand
CCATCGACATTGAAACCGGTCAGATCGACCAGCGCCAGCGGGCCTTCCATCGCCGTCATGCGGGTCAGAAACTGGGTCCAACGGCCCACGGTCGCGGTATCGACGCGGTTGGTGACTGCCGTCCGGAACGCGACAGTGAACGGTTCGTCCTGATGGGTCGCCATCAGGAACAGCGGCGAGCGGAAGGTCCGTGTGTCGGCGCTGGTGCGACAGCGGGGCGCTCCACCGAGGCCGGTCGGCGGCTGGAACTCCAGCTCCATCAGTTTGAGCGGCACCGAAACCTGTTCGGCATCGCGGCCCCAGCCCACATCCACAATGCCAAACAGCTGGCCGCCACGAGGCATGGCCGGCAGGGACAGGCCCGCCCGCGCCCGACCGCTGCGGGTCAAGCGGCAATCCTGCTGCAAATCACCTGGTGTCTCGATCTCGGGCTCGACGACCAGACGGACGTATTCGTTCGGGCCTGCAGGCCGCGCCAGCTGTACTTGCGATGGTACCGGTTGCGATGGTGCCGGTTGGGCCGCAGCCTGCGATCCGGTCAGGACGCTGAAGAGGGTTCCCGCCAACAGGAGGCTAGCGCGAAAGGCTCCGGCGTGCAGGGAGCCAATTGGGGAACGGAAACCGGAGGTCACGGCAACTCCTTGACGGTTGTTCTGGAGCATGCCGCGATTCAGTGGAAGCTGGTTCATCGCATCGGGCATGCTCAATATCTTGATTTTGATCAATTTGCTTGCGTTTCGATGATTCCATCCAAACGCAAATCGATCTGGTGTCAGACTGGCGCAGGCGCCAAAGCATGAAGCGGCGCTTTCGGGCAAGGTCGCAGTTCAATTCAGGCGTGGCCGGGCCTCAAACCATGGTACCATCAAAGCCAGGGCGCGCTCCACCTCAGGCGTGGAAACCGCAAAACTGAAGCGGATGTGGCTGCGCCCGGACACAGGATCGAAATCCACGCCCGGTGCAGTCGCCACGCCGGTATCAGCCAGCAGCCGGGCGCAGAACGAAAGGCTGTCATCGGTCAGATGGCCGACATCGGCATAGATATAAAATGCCCCGTCCGGTGGCGCGATCGAGGTCAGGCCCATGGCAGGCAGTGCCGCCAGCATCAGGTCGCGATTGGCCCGGTATGTGGCCACATGGCCCTCCAATTCATCAAGACAGTCCAATGCCACCAACCCCGCATGCTGGGCCAGCGACGGCGCGGTCAGGAACAGGTTTCCCATCCGGGCACGCACACCGTCCACATGCTCAGGCGGTGCCACCAGCCAGCCGAGCCGCCAGCCCGCCATGGAGAAATACTTCGAAAACGAGTTCACCACGAAACATCGAGGCGCAAACTCCAGCATGCTGCGAGTTTCACCGGTATAGGCCAGGCCGTGATAGATCTCGTCTGAAATGATGCGGATGTTGCGGGCCGCACAAACCTTTGCGATCGCTGCCAGTTCGTCAGGCGGAATGATCGTGCCAGTCGGGTTGGCAGGGCTGGCAATGATCAACCCGTCCGGCGCAGGGTCCAGCGCTTCCACCGCTGTCGCCGTCAGCTGGAACCGCACGTCCGGCCCGCACTCCATCTCCACCGGCACCATATGCAAAGCTGCCACCGTGTTGCGATAGGCCACGTAGCCTGGTCTCGCAAAAGCAATCCGGGCGCCGGGCGCAAACCCTGTGCTGAGCGCCAGCACCAGAGCCGGAGAGGCCCCGCAGGTCAGCACGATGCGCTCGGGATCGACGCCGATCCCATGGCGCGACTGATAGCGGGCCGCCAGTGCAGCCTTCAAAGGCGCGCTTTCCCAATAACCCATGCCATCAGTATCGAGAACCGCATGGGCCGCTGCGATGGCCCGTTCAGGTGCACCGGTGGACGGCTGGCCGAATTCCATGTGGATCACGGGCCGCCCCTGCGCCTTCATCGCGTGGGCCTGCCGGGAAATGGCGATGGCAAAAAACGGGTCGATCCGGGCAGTCATGGTCCTGCTTCAAGCCCGGATCGACGGGCGGGGCAAGCTTTCAGGCCGCCCGGGGCACAGACTGTCGGGCCATCAGGACGCCAGACGCCAGCACCGGGATGAGGTATCCGCCAACAAAAAGCGTGTTGGAAAGCGCATTGACCGGAACACCACTGGCAATGGAGGCCCCACTGTCCAGCACGTACCAGGTGACAATTGCCAGCGTCATCCCTCTCCAGAGCGCAGGGTCGCCGGTACTCACGGCCGCTTGTGCCAGTGTGCGCACTGTCATCGCCCAACCGATCATGACGGAACCGAGCAGGCTTGCCGTGAGGCGGGTGGGCTCGCCCCAGCCGCTTGCCCCATCGAGTGGCCAGTACACCAGATCATAGAACAGCCGGGCCGCACCATCGGCGCCAGGGATCGCGACAGCCAGAAACATCACGCCGACAAGGCCAACCAGCCAGCACCAGCCTTCAAGCCATGCCTTCCAAAATCCTGTCATTTTCAGTCTCCCTCACACCAGACCCGAAAGGGCTCTGCAAGGATCACAAAACCAGCACCGGGGTCATCGACGCAATGACCTCCAAGGTCATGGACAGAGGCGGCAACGCGAAGGCACAGTGGCCGGATGACCCTGCCCGCTGACTCTGCCAACCCCGCACGAAGGTCCAACGGTTTTCCCGAGGCGCTGCGGTTCTGGCGAGGCGTTCGCAGGATGAGCCAGCTTGCACTGTCGCTGGAGGCCGGTATCTCGACACGGCACCTTTCATATCTGGAATCAGGCCGGGCGGGGCCTAGCCGCGACATGGTGCTGAAGCTGGCCGATGCGCTCCTCCTGCCCCGAACGACACGCAATGATCTTCTGACGCAAGCGGGTTTCGCCCCTGCATTTCCTGCAACCCGGCTTGACGAGACCGGTCTGGCACCCCTGGATCGGGCACTGAATGACATGCTGGCCAACCACGCGCCATGGCCCGCCATCGTCTGTGACCGGCATTGGAACACGATCCGGGCCACACCATCGGCCGGCCTGTTGATGGATCTGCTTCGAACGGTCCCGGCCGAGTGTGATGCGCCCAATCTGATCGCCCTCCTGGTTGACAGCCCGAATGCTGCGCAGGTCATCATCAACCTGGATGACATGCGGTGGGAAATGCTGGCCCGTCTGCGCCAGGAACTTCTTGAAGCCGGGGCTGATCCGATCCTGGCCGACCTCGAAACCCGGCTGCGCTCCAAACTGGGGTCCCGACAGCCACCGGCCGGGCGGCGACAGGCGCTGGTGCCCCTGCATGTGCGGGCGCTCGGGACCGACCTGCAATTCCTGACCGCTATCGCCCACTTTGGCACGAGCGAAGATGTGGTCGTTCGGGATTTGCGGATCGAGCTTTTCTTTCCCGCTGATGCGGCCACGCGGGAGTT
>JALOSP010000280.1 GCA_025458365.1 Hyphomonadaceae bacterium | reverse complement strand
CGCCCATCTCGGCGCGTTGCAGATTGGCGCCAGCAAACACCGCCCGCTCGGCACTGACACCAACAAGACGGGCCCGGTCCAGATTGGCACCGGTGAACTCCGCCCGCTCCAGTGTGGCACCGGAAAAGTTGGTCCGTTCCAGATTGGCACCGATCAGCGAGGCACGCGGCATCACAGCTCCGATGAAACTGGCCTGCGAGAAATTCGACCCCCGAAGTTCTGCCGAACTCAGATCAGCATGGTCAAACCGGGCTTGCGAAAAGTTGGAGCCGCGCAAGGCAGCGCGTCTCAGCTGGGCGCTATTAAACTGTGTCCGGTAAAAGTTTCCGCCTGAAAACCGGGCACCGTTCAGATTGCGCGATGACAGGTCACATCCAACACAGGCACCGTTGAAGTCATGCGAATAGGTAACACTGGTGGGCCGCCCCTGACGTTCCCAAGTCCACGCCAAGGCCTGCCCGGGCGCGACCGCCAACAGCACGCTGGCAGCGACTAGGGATAGCAGAAGAGTTCGACCGTTGGATATCATGGCGCGGACCTATACCACTCCCCGTATGACTGCCACTTAAATGGTTGTAACCCGTTCTCCAGTAAAGCCACACTTGGCTGGTTACTCCAGCAAACCGCGCAGACAAAACCCCGCCCGGCGGGAACCGGACGGGGCTGAGCCATGGTCAATGCAACAGCGTTCAGCTGCAAGCAGGCACGGTCAGGCCGCGCGGCAGCTCGGTGGTGGCATCACCACAGGCCTGGTTGAGCTGGGCTTGGGTCAGGCCACGGGCGCGGCTCATTTCGGCGCCGGAAATGTTGGCTTCGGCGAAATTGGCACCGGCAAAATTGGCGCCGTCAAACGAGCCACCGACCAGGACAGTGCGGTTCAGATTGGCCCGCGCAAAGTTCGCACCGGTTGCACGGATGCCATACAGATTGGCAATCGACAGATCGGCGCGAGAGAAATTGGTGCCATCCACCGTGGCCAGAGACCAGTCTGACTGGCGCAGCCGGGCACCCGACAGGTTGCGGCGTGACACGTCTTCATAATCGAAGTCGGCCTGGAACAGATTGCATCCCGGGCACGACGCACCGCGCTTGACCGAATCGATCTGGGAAGCGTTCTGGGCCGACGCCGGGGCTGCGAAGATCGCGGCAAGGACGGCTGCGGAAGCGGCAAGGGCAAGGCGTTTCATTTTCGGACACTCCACGATGGAAAGCGGTATACGGCGCTGCCTGTGCACAATCGGTGCCGCTGGCCCCGGCTGCAGGTGTTGAAGCACACTTGTGCGTGCCACAAGCATGCTTACCGGTGAATGAATCAACCACATTGGAGTGCGCCGTGAAGCTGCCGGTCGCAGACGTTCTTGAGGCGCTGAAGTCCGCACTGGCGACTGGGCCCAACGCTGTTCTGGTGGCGCCGCCAGGTGCTGGCAAGACAACTGGGGCGGCACCGGCCCTGCTGGACAGCCCGTGGCTGGAAGCGGGCCACCGGATTGTCATGGTCTTGCCGCGCAGGCTGGCCGTGCGCGCGGCCGCCGCCCGGATTGCCAGCCAGATCGGCTGCTCTTTGGGTGGGCTTGTGGGATACCGGGTCAGATTGGAAACGAGGGTCAGCCGCGAAACCCGGCTTGAACTCGTGACACCGGGTGTCTTGTTGCGCCAGATCCAGGCCGATCCTGAACTGGGCGGAATTGGCGCAGTGATCTTCGACGAGGTGCATGAGCGCGGGCTGGAAATGGACCTTGCGCTGGCGCTCTGTCTGGATGCGCAGGCCGGGTTGCGGCCCGATCTGCGCCTGTTGGCGATGTCTGCCACCATCGATGCCGACCGGTTTGCCCAGATGATGGGTGATGGTGTGATGGGCGACAGTGCCTGTCCGGTGATTGTCAGTGAAGGGCGGCTGTTCCCGGTCGAGACCCGGTGGCTGGCGCCGCGCGATGGCGAGCGGCTTGACCGGCATGTGGCGCGGGCTGTCGCCGAAGGCCTGGCTGACAGGCCGGGCGATGTGCTGGTGTTCCTGCCCGGTCTGCGCGAGATCCGGCAGGCCCATGACGTGCTGCACGGCTTGTCCGGTCGCTGGCCAGAGGTCGACCTCGCCGTTCTGCACGGCGGGATCGATCTGAACGAGCAGGCGCTGGCACTGGCCCCTGCGGCACCGGGGCGCCGCAAGGTGGTGCTGGCCACCGCGATTGCCGAGACCAGTGTGACGCTGCCTGGTGTTCGCGTCGTGATTGACAGTGGGCTTGCCCGTGTGCCGCGCCATGAACCGGAATTGCGGCTGTCGCGACTGGAAACAGGTGACGCCAGCCGGGCCACGATCGAACAGCGCGCAGGCCGGGCCGGGCGGGTGGCCGAGGGCCTGTGCCTGCGGCTCTGGCATGAGGGCACAACGCGTGCGCGGCCTGCACATCCAGTGCCGGAAATCCTCAACAGCGACCTGACTGGCTTCATGCTCGAACTCGCCCGGTGGGGTGTCCGTGATCCACAAGCGCTCGCCTTGCTTGACCAGCCGCCTGCCCATTCCATCAGGATCGCAACCGAATGGCTGACGATGATCGGGGCACTGGATCCCGATGGCCGATTGACAGGCCATGGCGAGGCCTTGTGCGCGTTCGGGCTGGCACCGGGCCTGGCTCACATGATCCTGCAAGCGGCACCTCTGGGCCTTGGGTTGACGGCTGCGCTCGTGGCGGCGGTCCTCACAGAGGCGGGAGGCTCGTCCCAGAGCGACCTGCGAAGCCGGGTTGATGCGATTGCCGCCGGGCGGGGGCGCACCGATGCGGCCTTGCTGGCCCAGGCCGGTCGCTGGGCGCAAGCCGCAGGTGGACAGGCGAACAGGATTGACAGCTCGCAGGTCGGCCTGTGCCTCGCCTTGGGCATGCCAGACCGGGTGGCCCGCAGGCGCGAGACGGCGGGCACGTGGCAGATGGCGAATGGCCGCTCGGTCCAGGTCGATCCGGTCAGTCCACTGGCAGCCCACGACTGGCTGGTTGTGGCCGATCTTCAGGGCAGTGCGCGCGCGGCGCGGCTGATGGCGGGCGCACCTGTGAGCTTGGGCGAGCTGGAAACCCATCTGGGCGAACGGTTCACCCAGAAGACGATTGTGACTTTTGATCCGGCACGGGGAGGTCTGGAAGCACGCAACGAGCGTCGGTTCGCAGCTGTGCTTGTATCCTCCCGGCCGCAGAAGGTTCAAGCTGGCCCCGCCGCAACAAGCGCACTGGTGGAAGCGGTGCGCAACAGTGGTCTGACCGTTCTGGCCTGGAGCGAAAAAGCCCGCAACCGGCACGCGCGGCTGGCGTGGCTGCACCGGATCGACCCGGCCGGCTGGCCTGATCAGGGTGAGCCGACCTTGCTTTCCGATGAAAGGACCAGTCTGCAAGGCATAGACTGGGGCGCGGCACTGGAAAGCCGTCTCGACTGGCAGGCGCAGTCCAGTCTGAAGACGCTCGCCCCGACGGAATGGATCGCACCATCCGGGCGGGCCTGCACCATCAACTATAGCGCATCCGATACCGGTCCGCAGATCGAAGTGCGACCGCAGGATCTGTATGGCCTGGACACCCATCCCACCATTCTCAATGGCCGCCACCGCCTGCAGCTTGCCCTGACCTCACCAGCGCAGCGGCTCATCGCGCTCACATCCGACTTGCCGGGCTTCTGGCGCGGCGGCTGGCGGGATGCGCGCAAGGACATGCGGGCCCGCTATCCCAAACATGACTGGCCCGAGCAACCCTGGCTTGCGCAACCGGTAAAACCACGCGAGACCAACCGCCACCGTTGACAGGGAAGTTGAACACCATGGCCGTGACCTTTGCCGATATTCTGGCTGCCGATGCGCGCATCCGGCCACATGCGCGGGTAACCCCCTTGCTCGAAGACCCGACCCTGAACGAACATCTGGGCGGGCGCCTGCTGGTCAAGGCTGAAGGCCTCCAGGTGAGGGGCGCCTTCAAGATCAGGGGGGCTGCCAATGCCATGGTGGCGCAGCTCAACGAGGCCCGCGCACGGGGGGTGGTGGCATTTTCGTCGGGCAACCACGCCCAGGCCGTGGCTTATATGGCCCGCGTGCTGGGCGTGAAGGCCGCGATCGTTGCGCCTTCGGACGCCCCGGCCGGAAAGCTCTCCCGCGTGGTCGAAGATGGTGCGCGGCTGATCACCTATGACCGCGCCACTGAAAGTCGCGAGGCGATCGGGGCAGCCATCGCTGCCGAGACCGG
>JALOSP010000279.1 GCA_025458365.1 Hyphomonadaceae bacterium | reverse complement strand
AGCGTGCTGCTGCGAGAGATGGACGGGTTTGATGCGGCAAACCTCGACGAGGCAATCCATGGCAAGGTCAGGCTGGCCATCATGGCTTATCTTTCGGGCGCAGGCTCGGCTTCCTTTCAAGCCCTGAAGAAGGCCACCAGCACGAGCGACGGCAACCTGTCTGTCCACATGCGCAAGCTTGAAGAGGCGGGCCATGTGGAGATCGACAAGGCGTTCGAAGGCCGCAAGCCGGTCACCACGATCCATCTCACGCCCGCCGGGCGCGAAGCCTGGATCTCCTATCTCGACCAGTTGCGATTGCTGCTGGAATCGGTCGGGCAGCCGAGCTGAGGGCTGCCCGACTTCATCACTGTAAACACCATCTTCACCGGATGACGCGCCTGTTTGCCACGATGCCGCACCAGACTAGAGTGCGGGGACATCAGCCTTGGGAGGGGCGTCATGTCGGTTGACAGCACAGATCAACGGATCGCAACAGCAGCCTTGCTGGAGGCGGCAACGGGTCTGCCGGGCTTTGCTGGCCGCTCAGGGCTGAGCACGTCGGCCGAAGCCTTCCTGCAGCAGATCGCCGCTGATGCGGTAGCTGACGACATGGGCGGGCTGACTGCTGCCGATCTGGCCGGGCTGGCCCACGGCTTCTGGAGCTGGACGGCACAACGCCGCGCCTCAGCCCAGGATGTGCGGCTCTATGCCGGCAATGGTGCCGACGGTCGGTCGCTGGAGCGTGACATTCTTGAAATCTGCTCGCCTGACATGCCGTTTCTTGTCGATTCGGTCATGGGCGAGATCGGGGCGCAAGGCATCCAGGTCCTGGCCATGTTCCATCCGATCGTCGAAGTCGCCCGTGACGCTGATGGCGCACGGGGTGTCGATGGGATGCTGGTACGCGAAAGCATGATCCAGGTGCACCTGCCGCCGCTGTCGCCTTCGCGCCGTGACGCCATCCTCATGGGTGTGCGTGAGGTGTTAGAGGATGTGCGACTGGCAGTGCTGGACTTTCCGGCCATGAAGCGGCGCATGCAAGATGGCGTGCGGCAGCTTGCCGGGGCCCGCACTCCTGCCGCCGATGACGATATCGCAGAAGCCATCGCTTTTCTCAAATGGGCCGACAACGACCATTTCGTCTATCTTGGTGCACGGTCCTACGACTACCCGCTGTCGAATGACCGCAAGCTGGCTGATGGCGAACCGGTGATCCGGGCCGACCTCAATCTGGGCATCCTGCGCGATCCGATGCGCACCGTGCTGCGCCGGGCCAATGAGCCTTCGGTGCTGTCTGACAAGGTCCGCGCCTATCTGGAAGAGCCGACCCCGCTGATCGTGGCCAAGTCCAATCTGCGCTCGCGGGTGCACCGGCGCGGGGTGGCCGACTACATCGGCATCAAGCGCTATGACGACGACGGCAATGTGATCGGTGAGGACCGGTTCATCGGCCTGTTCACCGCCGAAGCCTATGACCAGATGGTGCGCGATGTCCCGCTGCTGCGGCGCAAGGTGGAGCGGGTGATGGCGCGGTCCGGCTTCAAGCCCGGCTCGCACAATGACAAGGTGTTGCGCAACATCGTCGAGAACTATCCGCGCGACGAGCTGTTCCAGATCGAGGAAGACGATCTGTCGCGCATCGCACTGGGCGTGCAGCACCTGATGGACCGGCCACGGACCCGGATGTTTGTCCGCCGTGACCGGTTTGACCGGTTCCTGTCGATCCTCGTTTATGTGCCGCGTGACCGCTACAATTCTGATGTGCGCGAGAAGATGGGTGCGCTGCTCGCCTCTGCCTATGGCGGGCGGCTGTCGGCCTTCTATCCGCAATTTGGCGAGGCGCCACTGGCCCGGGTCCACTTCATTATCGGAGTGACGCCGAACGACCACCTCGAACCGGATGTGGCAGCACTGGAAGCTGACATCATCGCCCTGACCCGCACCTGGGACGATGCACTGGAGACTGCCGCCATGGCGGGCGGGGTCGATATTGGCGGGTTCCTGCGAGCCTTCCCGGCGGGCTATCGAGAAGCGTTCGATGGGGCCGAAGCGCTGCGCGACGTGGCGGCATTGACCGCGCTGGCGCCGGGCCGGCTGGCGGTGCGGGCTTTCCGTGAAGACGGCGCCCCGGACACCGCGCTGCGCTGCAAGTTCTACTCGACCGGCGAGCCAGCGGCGCTGTCTGCGGTGCTGCCGATCCTGGGTTCCATGGGGCTGTTCGTGGAGAGCGAGCAACCGTTCAAGATCACGCCATCCGGCGCAAGCGGTCAGCCGGTCTGGGTGCAAGACCTGTCGATGCGGGACGCGCAGGACAAGCCACTGGATTTCGACAAGATCGAGGCCTCCTTCGAAGATGCGGTGACGGCGATCTGGGGTGGGCTGGGCGAGAATGACGGGTTCAACCGGCTGATCGTGACGCTCGGCGTCAGTTGGCGCGAAGCGGCCTTGATGCGCGCACTGGCCCGCTGGCGCGGCCAGACCGGGCTGGACCCGAGCCAGGCTGTCCAGGAACAGGCGATGGCCGACTGGCCGGGCATCACCAGTCAGCTGCTCGCTTTGTTCAAGACCAAGTTCGATCCGGCAGGACCGGCGAAAAAGGCGCGCGAGGCCCAGATTGCCGCGATCAACGCCGATATCGCGACCCAGCTTGATGGCGTGCCCAATCTGGAGGCCGACCGGGTGCTGCGCCGGATTGCGGCTTTGATCAATGCGATCAAGCGCACCAATTTCTACCAGCCGGACGCCAGCGGCCAGTCGCGCCATTGGATGAGCTTCAAGATCGCCCCGCGCGAACTGGACTTCGTGCCCGAGCCCAAGCCCTTCCGCGAAATCTGGGTCTGGAGCCCGCAGGTCGAGGGCACGCATCTGCGGTTTGGCCCTGTGGCTCGTGGCGGCCTGCGCTGGAGCGACCGGCGCGACGATTTCCGCACCGAGGTACTGGGTCTGGTGAAGGCCCAACAGGTGAAGAACGCCGTGATCGTGCCGGTCGGCTCGAAGGGCGGCTTCTTCCCCAAACAATTGCCGCGCACCGGCACGCGTGATGAAGTCCAGGCGGCTGCTATCGAGGCTTACAAGACCTTCCTGCGCGGTCTGCTCGACCTCACCGACAATATCGCGCCCGACGGGTCCATCGTGGCGCCGAAATCGGTGGTGCGCTGGGATGATGACGATCCCTATCTGGTGGTCGCCGCCGACAAGGGCACGGCCACTTTCTCCGACATCGCCAACGGGATTTCGGCGGATTACGGCCACTGGCTGGGTGATGCCTTCGCCTCGGGTGGCTCGGTTGGCTATGACCACAAGAAGATGGGCATCACCGCACGCGGCGGCTGGGAAGCGGTCAAGCGCCACTTCCGCGAGATGGGCCGTGACACCCAGACCGAGCCGTTCACCGTGATCGGTGTCGGCGACAT
>JALOSP010000278.1 GCA_025458365.1 Hyphomonadaceae bacterium | reverse complement strand
CCACGCGCTACTCGTTGCTTACGGGTAACTATGCTTTTCGGCATGCACGCACGGGCATTGCACCACCAAATGCGCCTGCCATCATTGCGCCTGGCACGGTTACTTTGCCCTCGCTGCTCAAGCAGGCCGGTTATCGCACGGCGGTGATTGGCAAATGGCATTTGGGATTGGGAGATCCTGCGCCGGATTGGAATGGGCTGTTGAAGCCAGGGCCGCTGGAGATTGGGTTTGATCACTGTTTCCTGTTGCCCACGACCAATGATCGGGTGCCGCAGGTGTTTGTGCATGATCACCGAGTGCCGAACCTTGATCCCAAAGACCCGCTGTGGGTGGGCGATAAAGCTCCGGCGGGTGAGCATCCGACTGGCATCACGCATCGCGATGGTCTCAAGATGGACTGGAGTCATGGCCACAATCAAACCATTCACAATGGCATCAGCCGGATTGGTTTTTACACCGGAGGTCATGCTGCGCGTTTCCGGGATGAGGACCTTGCTGATGAGTGGGTGAAGCGATCCAATTGGTGGATTGAGGAGAATCGAGATCAGCCCTTTTTTCTCTTCTTTGCGGCGCATGATATCCACGTGCCGCGGATTCCGCACGAGCGATTCCAGGGTAAGACTGCGCTCGGTTTCCGGGGTGATGCCATCGCAGAGTTTGATTGGTGTGTGGGCGAGTTGATGAAGACGCTGGATCGGTTGAATCTCACTGAGCAGACGCTGGTGGTGCTTTGTTCCGACAACGGTCCCGTGCTGGATGATGGGTATCAGGATGAGGCCGTGAGCAAGAATGGCGAGCATCGCGCGGCTGGTCCGTACAGCGGTGGCAAATACAGTGTGCTAGAGGGCGGCACCCGCACGCCATTTATCACTCGTTGGCCTGGGCGCATTCCTGCTGGAGTATCTGATGAATTGGTCTGCACGATTGATCTGCCTGCTAGCCTTGCGACGCTCGCGGGCGTGCGTTTGCCTGACAAGGCCTGCACGGATAGTTTTGATGTGCACGCCGCTCTACTCGGTGAGGCGGGAGCCAAGGGCCGTGATCATCTGGTTCAACAGGACAACGGAGTCAGTGGCAACTTCGGATTGCGGGTGGGCGACTGGAAGCTGGTGCGCTCGAAAAAACAAGGGCAGTCGAAGGCGGTGGTCACCATGGACAAGCGGCCGCCAGCTCCTGAGCACGCGCTTTATTTTCTACCGGATGATCCCGCTGAGAAGAAGGATGTGAGCAGCCAGCACCCAGAGCGGGTGAAGGCCTTGACGGCGCAACTGGATGCCGTGCTCAGTGCGGAGCAGACGCGGTATTGGTTCCCAAAGTGTCTTCGCCCGACGACGTTCGCGCCGCATCGGCTGCGATGGATGCGGCAGGTGCACCCGATACCATGGCCCTATGGGTGATGATCGAAACACCGCTGGCCATCCTGTCGGTTGGTGCGATTGCCGCGGCACAGGCCGGAACCCGGCTGTCGGCCTTCGTGATGGGCACCAACGATCTGGCCAAGGAAACGGGAGCCCGGCTGACGGTTGACCGTGCGCCCTTCTGGTATGCGCTGGCATCCAGTGTCACGGCGGCGCGAGCCCATGGCCTGACCGTGATCGACGGTGTGTACAATGACATCGCCAACCCGGACGGGTTTGAAGCAGCCTGCCAGCAAGCGCTGGACTTCGGGTTTGATGGCAAGACACTGATCCACCCCTCCCAACTGGAACCGTGCAACCGGCTGTTGGCGCCCGACCCGGCTGAAATCGCCCATGCGCGGGCCGTGATCGAAGCCTTTGCCGACCCGGCCAATGCCGGCAAAGGTGTGCTGAAGGTGGAGGGCCGGATGGCAGAGCTGTTGCACCGCGACATGGCCCTGCGCACCGTGGCGATTGCCGAAGCCATTGCGGCGATGGAAGCCTGAACGGGCCTGGTTAACCGCATTCGATTGTGGCCTTGATCCGGCAAGCCGCTATGTGAAGCGGCAGTGCCGAGAGCGAGGCGAAATCTGGTGCAGCCCCATCATATCATTCTGGACTGGATCGATCCGCTGGTTGCAGTGTCGGCCGGGCTGGTGGACGAAGACTGGGCGCTGCTGCTGGGCGGGGTTGGCGCCCATCCGCTCGCCCGCTGGTCATATGTGTGCCCGCAACCGGTCCTGGCCATTCTTGCTTCGGACGATGCGTGTCGCGAAGCACTTCCGGCTCTCGCCGCCAGGCTGCGTTCCACCGGCGTGACGCAGCATCCCGACGGACCACCGTTTCAGGGCGGCTGGGCGGGCCTCCTGTCCTATGGACTGGGTCATGCCTTTGAACGGTTCGACCGGCCATCGCCTGTTGCCGACCAGGCCGGGCACCCCTGGCCGGATGTGGCACTGGGACTGTATGACACGGTCGCAGCCTTCGACCGGATCGGGCAGCGGGTCCATGTGCTGTCTGCCGGGCTGGATGATGCAGGATCGAACCCGGACCCGGTGCGGGCACAGGCAAAGGCTGAAGCGCTGGCGGGCCGTCTGCTGGCGATGAAGGCGGGCGCTCCCGGCATGGGCAGCGGCACTCTGCCGGTTGCGACCGCACTGGACGTGTTCGCCGACAAGGTGGCGCGCGCCGTGGACTACATCCACGCAGGCGACATGTTTCAGGCCAATCTGTCCTTGCGGCGTGCTGGCGCGCTGGGCCCGGGCGACACGCCATCTGCGTTGCTGGTCCGCCTGCTCGGCGCCCATCCGGCACCCTTTGCGGCACTGATGCACCTGCCTGACAGGTCAGGGGGGCGCAGGGCTGTGGTGTCTCATGCGCCGGAGCGTTTCCTGTCGCTGTCGGCGGATGGCTTGCTGGAGACCCGCCCGATCAAGGGCACCCGCCCCCGCGATTCCGATCCGGCACTGGATGCGGCTGCAGCAGCGGGCCTGCAGACCAGCCCAAAGGATCGGGCGGAGAATCTGATGATTGTTGATCTGATGCGCAACGACCTTGCCCGCGTCTGTCTGCCTGGCACAGTCAAAGTGCCGCGACTGGCAGGACTGGAGACGTTTTCCACTGTGCATCATCTGGTCTCTGATGTCGAAGGCAGGCTGAAGCCCGGGCTGAGCGCGTTTGACGCACTGGCAGCGGCCTTTCCGCCCGGTTCGATCACCGGAGCACCCAAAGTGCGGGCGATGGACATCATCAGCGAACTGGAAAACGAGCCGCGTGGCCCGTGGTGCGGGTCGATGATCCGGGTTGGTTGGGATGGGGCCCTGGACAGCAGTGTCCTGATCCGCACAGCCGCCTGTCATCAGGAAGCAGACGACGCGCGTTGGACCGTGGAAGTGCGCGGCGGGGCCGGCATTGTGGCTGATTCCGACCCTGCCACAGAAATCGCCGAGATGCTGCTCAAGACCCGCGCCCTGGCCTGGGCCGTGACCGGGCGCGAGGACG
>JALOSP010000277.1 GCA_025458365.1 Hyphomonadaceae bacterium | reverse complement strand
CTTTGCCATCCTGCTGACCCAGATCACCATGCCCTATCTGGTGGGCATGTCGTTGAGCGCGCTGTTTGCCGGTATTCTCAACACGGCGGGCAAGTTTGCCTTGACAGCTGCGGCCCCAACCCTGCTGAACATCACAATACTGGTGGCGGTGTTGCCCGCAGGATCGCCAGAGCAGGCGGCCATCAATGGGGCGATCGCGATCTCGGTGGCCGGTGTGTTGCAGGCAATCACCCTATTCTGGGGATGCCGGAAACTGGGCGTGAAAATCGGCTGGCGCAGGCCAAAGCTGACGCCAGAGGTGAAAACCATCATGGCGTTGATGGTGCCATCAATCATTGCCGGATCAGCGACCCAGATCAATGTGGCCGTCAGCCAGGCACTGTCCAGCAACGAAGTCGGCGCAAAATCGTGGCTTTACGCTGCTGACCGCCTGTTCCAGCTGCCACTGGGCCTGATCGGCGTGGCCATCGGTGTGGCGCTGCTGCCCCGGCTGGCCCAGGCTGCCCAGGCTGGCGACAAAGACGGCATGTCGCAATCGCTCAGCGAGGGTGTGACCCTGTCCATGGCGTTTGCCCTGCCCGCGATGGCGGCACTCACCGTGATCCCCTTCTTCCTGATGCATGGATTCTGGACCGGCGGCGATTTCACCATCGAGGATTCCCGGCTGACCGCGCATGCCTTGTTTCACTATGGCTGGGGAGTGCCTGCCTTCATCCTGATCCGCATCCTGGCACCGCCATTTTTCGCCAGAAGCGATACGAAGCGGCCCATGCAGTTTGCGCTGGCAGGCGTCGTGGTGAACCTGATCCTCGGCATCGCGCTCTACAATCTGCTGCGCCATCACGGCTATTATGGCTATGTCGGGCTCGCGATGGCTGCCTCTGCGGCAGGCTGGATCAATGCCGGGCTGCTGCTGTTCACACTGTTGGCAGAAAAGACCTGGCGGCCTGACCGGGCCACCCTGTCTCGCCTGATCCGGATCGCCATTGCCACTGCCATCATGGGTGCGGCGCTTTCAGCCGCCGGGTGGTATCGGGTGGAGATCGAAGGCTGGTTTGCCAGCCGCATCCTGTTTGGCAAGGAAATTGCCATTCTCCTGGTCTGCATGGCGGGGCTCTGCCTCTATGTCGCCGCTGCCTTCGCGACCGGCGCGGTGCGTGTGGCTGATATCAGAACCGCGCTGCGACGCCCGCCCGGGGCCCCTGCTGTTGGCGACGACAGCTAGGTTGGAGCAGGACCGCCGCTCTGGTAGGGACCGCAGAGTGATCCTTTCAATCGCGACCCGAGTGCCATGACCGACCCCCGACCGATGCGCGTGTTTTCCGGCGTGCAGCCCACCGCCAATGCCCACCTGGGCAATTATCTGGGTGCTATCCGCCGCTTTGTGCCGCTGCAGGATGAAGGTGAGTGCATCTTTTGCGTGGTGGACCTGCACGCGGTGACCGTGCCGCAGGACCCGAAAATGCTGGCCGCCCAGACCCGCGAGATCGCCGCAGTCTATATGGCTGCGGGGATCGACCCGGCCCGCTCGATCATCTTTGTGCAATCGTCGGTCAGCGCCCATGCCGAACTGGCCTGGTTGCTGAACTGCGTGGCCCGCATGGGCTGGCTGGAGCGGATGACCCAGTTCAAGGAAAAGAGCGGGGAAAATGCCGAGCGCTCCTCGGTCGGGCTGTTTGCTTACCCGGTGCTGATGGCCGCAGACATCCTGGCCTATCGCGCGACCCATGTGCCCGTGGGCGAGGATCAGAAACAGCACCTGGAACTGGCACGTGACATTGCCGCGCGTTTCAACAAGGAATTCAAGGCGGAAGATCATTTTCCCCTCCCCGCCCCCCTGATCGGCGCAACGGCGGCCCGCGTGATGAACTTGCAGGACGGCACAAAGAAGATGTCGAAGTCCGATCCGGCAGAATTGTCGCGGATCAATCTGGCCGACAGTGACGATGTCATCGTGCGCAAGATGAAGAAGGCGCGGACGGACGCCGAACCGCTGCCGCTGGACGTGGCAGGATTGGCCGGGCGGCCTGAAGTCGACAATCTGGTCGGGATCTATGCCGCCTTGTCCGATCTGAGCAAGCAGGCCGTGCTTGACGAGTTTGCAGGCGCTGGCTTTGGCGTGTTCAAGCCACGCCTTGCCGATCTGGCTGTATCGGTGCTCGCCCCGGTTCGTGAAGCGATGCAGGTCTATCTGGCCGACCCCGCACAGCTTGACGCCCTGTTGCGCGATGGTAGCCTGAAAGCCGACGTGATTGCCCGGCCGATCCTGCAGCAGACCCGGGAGGCCATGGGCTTCTGGTCTTGAGGAGGTCGGTCATGCGGGCATTTCTTGCAGGCGCAGTGCTGTGCGTCGTGGGGCTGGGCGCCGCCTGCCAGACGGTACCTGAGCCACAGGCCGGTGCAACTGCCGCGGCATCCGGTCTTGATCCGATGAAAACCGGGCGGGGGTCCGGGGTCCGCACTGACCCGTTTGGTATGACCGGTGCCCTGACGGCCCGCCAGGTTGGCGAAATCGCCAACAGGATCAAGTCCAGCCCGCTGGGGAGCGCCGCCAATCCGGTCCGTGCCAGCCAGCCTGAAGGCCAGCGCGCCTATATTGCCCGGCTGCGCTGCGGGGACGGCCAGGCACCGGCGATCCTGGGGCGTTACAACATCGGGCAGGGCCCCTATGGATCGATCGTGGACGTCTATGGCCTGGACTGCCGGGCAGACGGGCGGCGCGATCTGGCGTTGGACATGTATCACGACTGGATTGAGGATGCCCCGGCTGCGGGGTTCACCATCGTGCCGTGAAACCCCGGTTCGCGCGGCGCTGGTTATCTGCTAGAAGCGATGCGTGTGTGTAGCGGGGATCACAGGCATGAATATCGGACAGAGCGTGCGCAACGGGTTTGCAGGGTTGCGGCGAGCGGTGACGCCCAAGCCGAAGGCCGATCCGTTTGCCACTCCGCCACCCGACCAGATTCCAGAGACTGCAAGCGCCCCCGAGGCGACTGCAGCCAAGTCAGGTGGGTGGCTCAAATGGGCGATTGGTGCCGCCGTTCTCGCGCTACCGCTGTACTTCTTCGTCGGAGCTTTGCTGACCCATCGGATCAATGACGAATTGGGGTTCAAGGCGCCTGCACCGGGAGCTGGAGGCTCCGTGGCTGTGGCTTCAATGGCCGCGCTGATCGACCGGGAAGTCAACCAGACCGCGTGGGCGCCCAATACCCAGGGATTCGAGCCGGGCGCCCTGCTCAAGGTCGGCGGCAACATGGTCAACTTCCAGTCCGGCCTGATCCGGGCGACAGCCACGTTCTCGCTCGAACTGGAGGGCAGGCTTGGCCGTGCCCGCGGGTCGTCGGCGTCGGATACGGACTTGAACACGGTCCGCCAGAAGCTGGCGTTTTCTCCCGATAGCTGGGTTGTGGCGTCC
>JALOSP010000276.1 GCA_025458365.1 Hyphomonadaceae bacterium | reverse complement strand
GGGTGCGACGGTCAAGTGGCATGTCATTCCATTGGGCGGGCAAGGCCGACACAACGCCCAAGCTAACGGTCTGAACCCCATTCCAGCCCGCTGAACCCACTGCAATTCCCCATCGCCCGTCCGCCGCCCCGAGCCAAATCATGGTCTGACGCAGGCGGGGCATTGACCATTGCGGTCTGTGATGGTTCTTCGGCTGTCGGTAACCCGCGTGGCAGCTTCTCATTGAGTCGAGGGGCGGGCTGATTGGAGTGTCTTTCCCGTGAATGTTCAGGCCCGCCCGGCAGATGCACAGACCCATGCACGGCCCGCTTCGCCTGCCGATGCGCTGGCGGCGGTGCTACGCGAGGAAGTGGCTGCGACGGAAGCCGAGATTGCCCGCAATCTGGCAAGCCCTGTGGGCTTGATCCCCGATGTGGCCCATCATCTGGTTGATGCTGGGGGCAAGCGCCTGCGACCCTTGCTCACGCTGGCATCGGCGCGCGCCTGTGGCGTGGCCGGGGCCAATGCGGTGAAGCTGGCGGCTGCCGTGGAATACATCCACACCGCCACGCTGCTGCATGATGATGTGGTCGATGGTTCCTCGCTGCGCCGGGGCAAGCGGGCGGCCAATCTGATCTGGGGCGACAAGGCGAGTGTTCTGGTCGGCGATTTCCTGTTCGCGCGCGCTTTCAACCTGATGGTTCAGACTGGCTCGATCCGGGTGCTGGACATTTTGGCCCATGCGTCATCCGTGATTGCCGAGGGTGAGGTGCTGCAACTGGCGGCTGCCAATTCGGGCGAGGTCAATCGCGATATCTACATGAAGGTGGTTGAGGCCAAGACCGCCGCCCTGTTCCGTGCGGCCTGCGAGGCCGGCGCCATCACCGGCGGCGGCGATGATGAACAGGTGGCGGGGCTGGCACGGTTTGGCCGGCATCTGGGACTGGCATTCCAGTTCGTCGATGATGCGCTCGACTATGGCGGCGCCACGGACAGCCTTGGCAAGAATGTTGGCGACGATTTCCGCGAGGGCAAAGTCACCCTGCCCGTGATCATCGCGCTGGAGCGCGCACAGGACGATGAGCCGCTGTTCTGGCAGCGCATGGTGGCGCGCAAACATCGCGAGGAAGACCTGGACCGGGGGCTTGCGATCCTGCGTCAGCGCGGCGCGATCGACGCCACACTGGATGAAGCCCGCGAACAGGTGGCGCTGGCACGCGCCGCGTTGGCCCCGCTGAAGGATCCGGGAATCGTGCAACTGCTGGGCGAACTGGCAGATTATGTGGTCGCACGGGTGAACTGATACGCCGCGTCGTCACACAGCCTGCCGCAACCGCCGAGGCCAGGCCCATGACCGACACAACCATCACGCGCCATGCCCATGCCGGGATCAATGCCGCCGACCCTGAGACCTATGCCCGCCGTCTGGCAGACTGGCGCATGCATCAGGTGGTCTACCAGGTGTTCCCTGACCGGTTCTTTGCCCATGAGGATGTGGGCCATCGGGCCCAGCACTATCCCGCCCCTGCCCGGCTGAAAGCCTGGACCGACCAGCCGCGCGCCGGGCAGTTTCTGGAGGATTTCCAGATATGGGAACATGAGGCAGAATTCTGGGGCGGCACCTTGCGCGGCGTGCTGGAGAAGCTGGACCACATCGTGGCGATGGGCGCCAATGTGCTTTACCTCAACCCGGTGTTTCTGGCCCGGTCGAACCACAAGTATGACGCGACCGACTATCACCAGATCGACCCGCAATTGGGCACCGAGCAGGATTTGCAAGACCTGTGTGACGCCTGCCACGCGCGCGGCCTGCGGGTGGTGCTGGACGGCGTGTTCAATCACACCGGCAGGATGAATCGCTGGTTCCAGGCTGCAGAGTCTGATCCGGCAAGCCCGTATCGTGACTGGTACACCTTCGACGCGGACGGCGCTTTGGGCCATCCCCACGGCTATGCGGCCTGGTGGGAGGCTGCCAATCTGCCCGAGTTGAACTACGAAACACCTGCCGTGTGCGACGCCATCTATGGCGCTCCAGACAGCGTGGTGCGGCGCTGGTTGGGCATGGCCGACGGCTGGCGGCTGGATGTGGCCTTCGATCTCGGTCCTGACGTGCTGGCGGAGATCACCGCAGCCACGCGGCAGGCGCGGCCTGACGGCTATGTGGTCGGCGAGAACTACAATTATCCGTCCGGCTGGGTGCAGTGCCAGGATGGCATCCTCAACATGACGCTCGCCTTCATCCTGTTCGGCTTGGTGGATGGGCGGATCAGCGGACCCAAAGCCTCGGCCATGATCGGGCGGATGGTCGACGACACCGGGATCGAGGGCTTGCTGAGAAGCTGGATCACGCTGACCAACCATGACCGCCCGCGCTTGAAGACCACGGTGCCTGATCTGCGCGACCGCACCTTCCTGTGGCAGCTGATGGTCACCTTGCCTGGCGCGCCGCTGCTCTACTACGGCGAGGAACTGGGCTTTGAAGGCGGTGACGATCCTGAGATGCGCGCACCGATGGATTGGGTTGCGGTCGCTGAAGGGACCACGCCGGAACTGGCTCTGATCCAGCGCTTGCTGGGTGTTCGCAATGGCAATGATGGCCTGAAAGTCGGCGATTGCGTGATCCTGGCATGCGATCACTTGCTCGGTTTCGTGCGCCATACGGCATCGGTGCGGGATACTGTCGTCGTGCTGGCCAATCCCACACAGGAGCCGGTCACCGAAACCGTGCTGGTCCCCGATGCCTGGCTGATGAACATGAATGGCCTGACCGATCTGTTCAGCAACGCGCGGGTCATGGTGGCGGCGGGGCTGCTCACGGTCACCGTGCCACCGCGCACGGTGCGAGCGTTTGCACCGGTCATCAGTGCCACCGGCTACTCGCCGTACAAGCGCGTGCCGTGATGTCGCGGGTCGACCTTGCGGCTGCGGCAACAGGCCACTGTTGCGGATGACTTGCAACTTCAACGCCGAAGGCCTATCTCAGAATGGCTCGCAAGAGCAGTTTTGACTGACCGCCTTCAGGTGTTCGCCCATGTACGTCTGCAATTGCAATGGTATCCGCGAACGTGACGTGCGCGCCTTGGCCCAAACGGGCAAGCGACACGTTGCAGACGTGTTCCGCTGCCATGGGTGCACCGCAAAGTGCGGGCGCTGCATTTCAGACATGCAAATGGTTCTGAAAAACGAAATCAAGTCATCGCAACTGGCAGCCGAATAATTCCAGTCTTTTCTTTTGAACACGAACACCCTACATTGATCGGATCAAGGAGAGGGTGAACCCATGAAAGCTCAAGACGGCGTCATTCAGCGATTGAATTCAATTCTCACTAACGAATTGACCGCGATCAACCAATACTTCCTGCATGCCCGGATGTACAAGAACTGGGGCCTGATCAAGCTCGGTGATGTGACCTACAGGGAATCCATTGGCGAAATG
>JALOSP010000275.1 GCA_025458365.1 Hyphomonadaceae bacterium | reverse complement strand
ACCGCGGAATGGAAACAGGCGGTGGCGGACAATCTTGCCGATCGGGAACTTTGCGGTTTTCATGGTCTGGACAATGCTCCTGAAAGCCAAGGTAGGCCCTGTCGCGCCGGGATTCAACTGCCGGACCTGTCGCGCGGCATTGGCAGCGGAAGGCCGCGCGTGCATAGCCCGCAGTCATGGGCCGGTGGCAGCTGGCCGCAGTGTGAGATGACAATGGACAAGTCCGGCGACAACCCGCCTCCAGAGGATCCCGCCGCAGCTTCCACTCGCGATGGCAAGCGGCGGCGAGTGCGCTTTGACAAGGATGCGGCGGCGGCCAGCCGGGCCACGCACCAGCGGGTCAAGACCGCCCGCAAGCGCACCGTGCAGAGCGCACGCTGGCTCGAGCGGCAATTGAACGACCCCTATGTGCATCGGGCCCGTGAGGATGGCTGGCGCTCGCGCGCGGCTTACAAACTGATCGAGTTGAATGACCGGTTCAAGTTTCTGCGTCCCGGTGACCGGGTTGTGGATCTGGGAGTCGCACCGGGTGGTTGGGCACAAGTGGCCTTGAAACATGGCGCAGCGGCTGTTGTCGGAATTGACCTTCTGCCAGTAGACCCGATTGCCGGGGTGACACTGGTTGAGGGTGATTTTCTCGAAGACGGCATGGCAGACCGGCTGATCGAGCTCCTCGGCGGCGCACCGACACTGGTGATCTCCGACATGGCCAGCAATACTGTGGGCCACAAGCAGACCGACCATTTGCGCACCGCTGCGCTGGCCGAGGCAGCTGCCAGTTTCGCGCTGGACATGCTGGCACCCGGCGGACACTTCGTCACCAAGGTGTTTCAGGGCGGTTCCGAGCAGACCATGCTGGACGGGTTGAAAAAGGGATTCACCAGCGTGCGCCACGCAAAGCCGCCAGCCAGCCGGGCTGAAAGTGTGGAGCTGTATCTCGTAGCCATGGGCCGCAAGGCGAGCTGAGACCCCAGCCTTGGTTCATGGTGATCGCCGGACCCGAAACACCAGCAGATGATTGGCGACAGCGCGCTCCTGCCCCGGCACGCCTGCTTCGATCGGGGAGGAGACAACCAGCGGGCCATCGCGACCCCGGACAACCAGGGCCGAGGAACCGCCGCCATCCAGATTGATCGCGTCATCGGCGCCCAGCGCGGCCATGAAGACGGCCAGTTCAGGCAAAGACACGCCTGCACTGTCCTCCTGACGCCCGTCAGCCACCACCAGCCAGCCTGTTGTGCCAGACGCGTTGATCGCGAACGCCGTGCGCGGATGGCGGGCGAGTGCAAATGCTTCCGACTGGCCTGAGAGGTCAGCGTTGTGCCCGTCGCGCAGCAACAACGGGCCGGCAGACAGCGCGTCGCGTGGTAGATCGGGACAGGTCTGTCCATCCACGATCTGGACTGCCGCAGCGATGCAAAGGGTCGCAGTGATCGTTCGGGCGCCGGTTTGTGGCTGGGAATAGGTCACCCCGCCTGCAATCGAGGTTCCCATCACATCCAGAACACTGCCACGCATCACATCCGCCACGTCGGGGATGGCGTAGAATCCGCCATTCACTGCAATATCGGCATCGGCGGCTGCCAGGGCTGCGCTGGTGGTTCGCGCCCGATATTCCGATCCAGAGCCCGGATCGCCCGGTGAAACGGCAAGCCTTACCTGGGCCAGGTCGAGCCTGACCACGTGCCACACCTGTGGTGCCGGTGTAGCCACCTCGATCCGTGCGTAACTCTGCCAGTCCGGCCTCGCAACCGGTGAAGGCCCGCTGGCGCCCGCGCCGGGATCAGCGGCGACCAGGCTGGAGCAGGCACCCAGCGCGCCTGCCAGCAGGAGTGCGACACCGCTGCGGGGCCACGCCGCCGTGTTGCAGGTGTCAGGCCGTGGCCAGTGCATCGCCAGACCGGGGCTTTCGCGACCGGGCGGCTGGAGCCTTCGCCGGCCTGGCCCGGGCAGGTCTGGCAGGCCTGGCAACCACGCCGTCACCGGCGCCATCCGCCCAGACCTCGCCCCGATCGAAGAAGGCCTTCATGATCGGCGCCACTTTTTCGGCCTGCGAGACCAGGAACAGATGGCCGCCAGCTTCGACGATGTGCAGTTCGGCATTGGCAGCCAGCGCTTTCAGGATATGCCCGTTGGCCACCGGCACGATCTTGTCGGCATCGCCCATCATGATCAGCGTGGGTGCGCGCAGGAAGGGCAGGAACCAGGCGCTGGTCCAGCCGATCATGCAGGTCAGCTGCTGCAAATAGCCGATGATGGATGGCGGCTTCAGGCGCAGGGCATGGCCTGCCTTGCCCTTGGTGTCGCCGCCGTAAAGCTTTGCGAAATTCTCCAGCATGTAATCCTTGTCCATATAGCGCCGGGGGCTGGCCATGGAGGCGAGCACAGCCGGGTCACCGGGCACCATCAGCATGCCAGCCGAGGTGGCGGCCAGCAGCAGCTTGCCGGTGCGGCGTGGATGTTGGAAGGCAAATTGCTGGGCCATTCCACCGCCCCACGACACGCCCATCACATCGACCACATCCATCCCGTAATGATCGAGCACCTGACAGGTGAAGCGGGCGATCATCCAGGGCCGGTAGGGCACCAAACCGGTGGGCGAATGCCCGACGCCCGGCATGTCAAAGGTGATGATTTCCCGGTCCGGGAACCATTCTGCCATCGGTTCCATCAGTTCGATATTGGCACCGATGCCGTTGAAGAACAGGATCGGTCTTGGCCGGTCCTTGCCGGCCTTGCCGGGCAGGTCCACCGGCCAGTGGGCCGCGCGCACCGTGCGGCCGCCGAGTTTCAGCAGTTTATACTCAGGCACCCGGCCCTGTGGCTTGCTCATTCTGGCGTCTCCCTGAAGCCCTCGGGCCTCGCGTTCCCGCTCTTGATGACGGGTTGCATTGAACCACTCGCATGGCGTGCATGCCATAACGCGCGCGTGACCGTGACTGGATTCTACAGTGCATCAATCATCAAAGCAGTAAATCCCCGGTGCAGGCCGGATCGGCGGATACTCTTTCGATCCCAGCGCCTTGGGCGCGGCTTTCTGCTTGCCGCCATGGGACACCAGGAACGCGACCCAGCGTGGCCACCAGCTGCCAGCTTCCTCGACCGCGCCTTCCATCCAGGCATCGGTGGTTTCCGGCGGCCTGGCTGGATTGCGGTAGTACTTTGCCTTTGGGTTACCCGGCGGGTTCAGCAGCGCCTGGATATGGCCCGAATGCGACAGGATGAACTCGATATTCTCCGACCCGACCAGTTGGGTCGTGCGATAGCACGCCTTCCACGGAGTGATGTGGTCCGTCACGCCTGCAACCATGAAGATATCGTTCTTCACCGCGCTCAAGTCCACAACATGGCCTGCAAATTCGACTTCGCCGGGGTTGTTGAACGGCTGTTTCAGATACATGTCGAGGTAGTCCGAATGCAGCGCTGCTG
>JALOSP010000274.1 GCA_025458365.1 Hyphomonadaceae bacterium | reverse complement strand
GGTGAGTGTCCGCCACGCGCTGTCGAGGTGCTGGCCCATCGCCTCCTCATCCAGCCTTGTGGCCAGGATTGAGAGATGCTCAGGCGCCGAATGCATGGCGCGCTCCAGCGCCCATGCCCGAAGCTGGCCGGTCTCGATTTCGTCAAGGACCCGGAATCCGGGGGTCAGTCCTGCTTCCAGCGGAAACCGCTGCAGGATGGCAGTGCAGAAGCTGTGGATCGTCTGGATCTGCAGGCCGCCCGGTGCCTCCAGGGCACGCGCAAACAGCCTGCGGGCGGCCTTCAGGCGCTCTGCATCGGCATTTACGCCGGGCTCAAGGTCTCCCAGTGCCGCGACCAGATCGGCGTCACTGGCCACGGTCCAGCCGCCCAGCGTGGCAAACAGCCGGGTCTGCATCTCGGCTGCCGCCGCCTTGGTGTAGGTGACTGCGAGGATTTCCTCGGGCCTTGCCCCGGCCAGCAACAGCCGGGCGATCCGGTCGATCAGCACCTTGGTCTTGCCCGCGCCGGCGTTGGCACTGGCCCAGACCGAGCGCGTCGGGTCGGCAGCTCGGCGCTGGTTGGCCAGGGTGACGGCGTAGTGGGAGGTTGCGCGGTCCGTGGTTGGCGTGTTCATGGTGCGTCTGCCCCCAGGGCTTCCGCCCATTCATCGGCACGGGCCAGATGGACATAGGGGTCGACAAAGGTGCGGGCCTTGCGGCGGAACTTGACCAGCGGCTGGAACAGATAGGGCTGCGCCGGGCGGGCAAACCGGTCACACAAGGCTGCAAACCGAACCTCGGTTCGGGCGATCAGTGTGTCCATGTCCAGCTTCAGCGTCCCGCCTTCCAGGGTGGTCCGCACCGGTTCGCGGCCCAGCTTGACATATTGCAGCGAGACCGGCGCGACCGGTTTCAGCCGCACCGGCCTGCCATCAGCGGCCCGCAGGCTCTGCGGCGTCTGGCGGATGATCAGGCCCGTCAGGGTCAGTTGCGGACTGTAGAAGGCAAGCGCCTCTTTCTGGCCGGGTGCGGTGCCGGTCTTGTAGTCGATCACGATGACGGTTCCGTCCGGTGCTGCCTCCATCCGGTCCACCCGGGCGCGAAGGCTTACCGGCCCCAGTGCGGTTTCGAACTGCGCTTCGACTTCCTGTTCGACAAGGGTGCGTGCCCCACGGGCGCGGCAATCAGCCTGCATGGCCAGCACGAATTGCAGCGCCTCGGTGCTGCGGGTGGCTTCCAGAGCCGCAGTCTGGGCTGTCGCGCCAAAGTCCAGCATCCGGCACTCGAGTCTCTGGCGGGCCTTTGCCAGCACCTCCGGGCCCGAGACAGACGGCCACAGCGTGACGTCTTCTGCCAGAGCATGCCAGGCTTCGCCGCGCTTGCCGGTGCCCATCGGGGCATCCACCGGATCAAGCGGAAACAGCCGCATCAGCTGGCGTGCATAGAATTTGTAGGGGTCGCGGACCCAGGCTTCGATCTGGGTGACGGCAATCCGGCCAGGATTGCGGTCGGCGACCGGCGGGCGCGGTTCGGGCCTGGCGCGCGCGGCGTCGAAGGTGCGAACCGGTTCGATGGCATGTGCCAAGGCCAGGAGTTGTCCGCCGGTCTCCAGATTGACCCCCGCACCCGCAGCCAAGGTGCGCAGGCGCCAGAGCCAGCGGCTTTCGACTGCCGGTGCATCGGCCTGTCGGGCCGAGCGGGTGAGAAGAACGCGAGGCTGCGCGGCAAGCTGGGCAAAGTCATGGGCAGCGAGCCCGGTTCGGCGCTCCGGCCTGTCCAGCCCCAGTGCGCCTGCCATCGAAGGGGACAGGAACGGATCATGCGGCAATCGGCCTGGCCAGCTGCCTTCATTCAGGCCGGACAGAATGATCATGTCAAAGGCCAGCAGGCGGGCCTCCAGTGGCCCCAGGATCGCCAGACGCGGATGGGTGTCACTGGGACGGACCACCTGATCATCCAGCACCGAGCTGACCAGCCGCTCCAGCCCGGCGCGTGGCACAGGCCCCAGGCTGCCGCCATGGGTTTGCAGACCGGCCAGTGCCAGCGCTGCAGCTTCGCCCGCCGGGCCTGCCCACAACCGGGCCGCACTGTCCGGATCGGCGTCATCACCGTCGCCAATTGCCGAGAGCGCTTCGGCCACGGCGATCACCAGCGAAAGCCAGCCGGGCAGTGGCGCTTCTTCGCCATCAGGCGGCAAGCCCGCCAGCGCGTGGCAGCGCACAATCACGGCTTGCAGGCTCTCGAGCAGGCTGACCACCGGTTCGCCGACGGCTTTGATGGTCCTCGCCCGCTCGATCAGATCAGCCAGCGTGGCAGCAGTCCGAGGTCCGCGCAGCACCAGCCGGTCAAGCTGGTCGCGGGCCACCTCGCGCGCTTGCCGGTCCATCCCCAGTTCGCAGAGCGGGTGGGCGAGCAGGGCCAGCAGCCGTGCCGGGCAGGCAGGGTCTTCGATCCAGGCTGTCACCAGCCGCAGCATCATGCCGGTGGCGGTCAAAGCCAATGGCTCGCCTGACGAGACATTGACCGCGATATCCCAACGTCGCAGCTTGGCCTCGACCCGCCGGGCCAGCGCCTGGTCAGGCGTCACCAGTGCGGCAGTGCCTTCGGGGTCTTCAAGCGCGCCACGCAAGGCCAGGGCGATGATCGTCGCCTCGGTTTCCTCATTGTCAGCAGACACGAGCGTCAGGCCGGACAGGCCTGCCTTCAGCGCATCATGACCGTGGGCGGCGCGCAACTCGATGATCCGTGCGGGCCAGTCGGAGGTGACCTCCTTGGGTGTCAGTGCTTCGTTGAGCAGGCTGCGGCGCAGCGCCAATCCGTCGTCAGCCGTACATTCCGGCCAGAGCCGGACCTGCGACCGTTCCACCCCCATGGCCTGCAGGGTGCGCGCCATCCCAGACTGGGGGTGCTGCTCGTCCGACAGAACCTGCATCCAGGTGCTTTCATCCATCACCTGATCAAGGCCCGGCAGCACGATGGCACCGCGCGGCAAACGGGCGACGACGGCCATCAGGTCGCGGCTGGCCCGCACCGAACCTGTCGATCCGGCGATGATCACCGGATGAGCGGGCGGGCTTTTGCGCCATCGGTCCGCCAGACGCTCGAGCCGCAAGCGTCCCGAGCGGCCCACATCACACTGGCCGCGTGCCTCCAGTGCAGCAGGCCAATGGGTTGTGATGATGGACAGGAAGTCGACCGACTGTTCCCAGTGCGCCGCGTATTCGCGTTTCTCGACAAGGCCTCTCAGCCGTGTCCAGTCGAACCCGTCAGGTCCGGTGCAGGACAATTCGGCCCGGTCCAGCAGATCGGCCAGTGCGCGGGCGGCGGCCAGGATGGCGACGGGGTCGCTGGCCCAATCGGCTGCGGTATCGCGCGCCTTGATCGTGGCCGCCAACCAGAACAGCCGCTCCAACCGGTCGCAGGCAACTGGTCCGTCGAGAGGATTGACCAGGTCACCGTC
>JALOSP010000273.1 GCA_025458365.1 Hyphomonadaceae bacterium | reverse complement strand
AAGCCTTCGCGCATCATCAGGCCCAGATTGCGCCGCGCCCGCCGCCAGGGGGCATCTGCCGCCTTGTAAATGATATGGCGCAGATCGTTCAGACGGCCCGGTTGAGGTGGTTTGCCAGCCTTGATCCAGGCCTCTCGCGCCTGCCCACCCTTCCAGCCGCGCGTGGTGAAGCCCAAGATTTCGACCTTGACACCGCAACGTTCCAGCGTCCGGGCCAGAATGTCGGCGCAAGTGGCCGCAATCATGATCGGGCGGCCGCGCATCGAGCCGGAATTGTCCAGCAGCAGCGTCACCACCGTGTCGCGGAACGTGGTGTCATCCTCCTGCTTGAACGAAAGCGCCGACAACGGGTCGGTGACAACCCGGCTCAGGCGGGCTGCATCGAGCACGCCTTCTTCCAGATCGAACTGCCACGACCGGTTCTGCTGGGCCATCAGCTTGCGTTGCAGCCGGTTGGCCAGCCGCCCGACCACGCCCTGCAATTGCTGGAGCTGCTGGTCGAGGTAAGACCGCAGCCGGGCCAATTCCTCGGCGTCGCACAGGTCTTCGGCCCCGATCACCTCGTCAAATGCCCTTGTGAACACCGAGTAGCGTGAGGACTGGCCGTCGCCTGCGCGATGGTTCGGACGCACCGGTGTGGACCCGTCATCGACATCCTCGCTGTCATCGGGGCCATCCCTGTCATCAGCCTCGACCCGAACATTGTATTCGTCATCGTCGGCACTGGTCTCGCCGGTTTCGGTCTGCTCGGAGGACGTCCCCTCGGGCTGGTCCTCCTGGCTGTCGCCATCGCCTTCTGGCGGCGGGTCGCTGGCACCGTCGGCTTCATCGGCCTCGTCATCGGCTTCTTCAGGCTCGCGTGTCAGTTCGTCGCCCAGATCAAGGTCGCGGATCAGATCGCGGGTCAGGCTGGCAAAGGCGGCCTGATCGTTCAGCGCCCCTGCCAGCAGGTTCAAGGTGCCGGTCGCTTTCTCGTCGACGGTCGCTCGCCACAGGTCAGCGATCCCGCGCCCGGCTTCTGGTGGTGCAAGGCCGGTCAGCTTCTCGCGCAGCAGCAGACCAAGCGCATCGGCCAACGGCGCGCTCTGCCGATCCTCCATCCGGGCAAAGCCCTTCTTGTCGCAAGTCTCGGCCAGAACCGCCGTCAGATTGGCGGCGACCCCGTCCATGGCATTGGCACCGATGGCTTCGATCCGCACGCTTTCGGCCATCTCGTAAAGGGCGCGCGCCTGTGCGCCTGAAGGCATCGAGCGCCGGTGGGTCGCCGCGTCATGATAGGCGATGCGCAAGGCTGCAGCGTCAGCCCGTCCGCGAAGCCTTGCCACTTCGGTGTCACCCAGCATCCGTGAGGGATGAGGCAGTGACACGGCATGACCGGACACACCAGCGCCCTCTGTGGCAAAGCTCACCTCCACATCCTCGCCGCGCGACAGGGCGCGGGTTGTGTGGGTCGTCACCCGCTTGAAAATCTCCTGGGGGGTCTCGCTTTGGGCCATGGTAGGATCAGATAGGCCGGGCTGCCGACGCTGTCACGCCTTGTGCCGCCCGCTTTGCAGCCTGCCTTGCTTGAACCGCAGGAACAGGGTGCAACAGCGCAACGGATTGCTCTACATTGGCGCCAAGATGCTGGCTCCCGCTAATCCGCCGCCCAAGGTCCTGAAGGCCGTTGCCGCCACGGCGCGGCGCGAGACCCTGTTGCGGCTGGCGCGCGCCTTGTGGCCAGTGGCGATGACGGCTGCACTGGTGGCACTGGCCGGGCCTGTGTTCGGGGTTCTTGGGCCCGTGATGGCCAGTCTGGCCGGTGGACTGGTGCTGGGCCTGCTGGCCTGGCTGACATGGCGCGGCTGGTTGCGGTTCGAACCCGAAGGCAGCCACAGCGCCAGCCGAAGGCTTGAGGCACATCACGGTGTGACAGGGTTCGCGCCGCTGACTGGCTTGGGTGACAGGCCGGTCACGGGCGACCGTCAACTCTGGAACTGGCAGGCGAGCCGCGCCTTTGCCGTGCTGCCGACACTGTCACGGCCGGTGCCTTGGCCGGTACGGCGAACCGACCTTGCGGGCTTGGGGGCACTCATCGTCGTCGTAGGGCTTGCGGCATTGTCCCCGCGAGAGGCTCTCAACGGCTTCCGGTTCGATCTTTCGCCTCTGATGGGCGACGGCCCTATCGCGGTGGCGCTGACCGTGACGCCACCGGACTATACAGGGCTGCCTGCCATCATCGCCGGGCAGTCCGGCGAGGTTCTGGCTGTCCCTGCGGGCAGCGTCATCTCGGTGCGCGTGGACGGGCCTGCCGGTGCGCCTGCTTTTGCGGTGCCGGGCCGCGATATACGCCTGCAAAGGGGCGAGGATGGCAGCTGGCAGGGGCGTGTGACGGTCACCAGGTCTGGCGCGATCTCGGTCCGCCGGTTCGGTGCCCGGGGTAGCTGGCACTTGCAAGTGACACCCGACAAGCCACCCGCGCTGGATGGCGCGGTCACGATCGAGGCCGCCAGCGAAGGCAGGGTGCAGGTCCGGTTTTCCGCCCGTGATGATTGGGGCCTTGCCGGGGCGAAGCTGGAGTTCGAGCCGGTCGAACCAATCGCATCGCTTCCGCAATCGGCCATCGCCTCGATCCCCCTGACCCTGCCACGACGCCGACAGGCGGTCGGGGCGGCCGATGGCGGTGCTGCCGAGGCGTTCGCGCTCACGGCTGAAGTGCGCCGCCACGCGCTGGCGGGCCTGCCGGTGTCTGCCCGTCTGGTGATCACGGACGGTGCAGGCCAGACGGCGATCTCCGCACCGGTCCGGCTTGCCCTGCCAGAACTGGAATCGCGCACCGCACTGGCGTCAGCCATGCTGGATGCACGACTGGACCTGCTGCGCGAAGCCCGGCCCTACGTGGCTGTGGCCGCACAGTCTGCGACACTTGTTGATCCGGCGAGCGGGGCACCGGTTGAACTCGACCTGACTGACCGGCTTGCGGGCGCGCCACCCGGCATCACCAGTGCTGCTGCCAAGCTGCGAGCTGTTCAGGCTTCGGGCGACCTGCTGGGGATCGATCCGGTCGGCATGGCCGGGCTAGGCCTTGTGGTCTCGCGGCTGGCGGCAGCCCGTTCGGTCGCCGAAGCCCATGACGTCGAGGCCGACCTCTGGGCGCTGGCTCTGCGGTTCAATGGCAGCACCGGCACACCCGGCCAGCAAGCCATCGCCGACGCGCGCGATGCCCTGCGTGACGCCTTGGAAAACGGCGCCAGCCCCGGTGAAATCGAACAGCGCATGGATGATTTGCGCGCTGCGATCTCCCGGCGTTTGCAGGAACTGGCACAAGGTCAATCCGGCGACATGCAAGTCGAGCAACCCGGCGGTGGCAGTATGAGCGCTGAAGATCTTGCCGAAATGCTCGACCGGCTGGAGGATAGCGGCACTGGTGGTGACAGCAGCAGCGCGCTTGATCAACTTGCCGACCTCG
>JALOSP010000272.1 GCA_025458365.1 Hyphomonadaceae bacterium | reverse complement strand
CTGGAGCATGTCCGCGCCCGCCTCGCCCGCCAATTGTGCTGGCAGTACAAGGGCACCGATGGTGCGCTGCCCATCGTCGCGCTGTCGCCGAAGTGGGAGCAAGCGTTCGGCGACGCGATCATCGGCGAACGCCACGAGCGCCAGCTGGCCATGGCACCCAGCCAGGTCCATGAGTTCGTCCAGGCCGTGCGCACCGCGCTGGACCGCGCGGCCCAGAGTGGCGAAGTGCCGGTCCTGCTGACATCGGCCCCGGTCCGGCCCTTTGTGCGCTCGCTCGTGGAACGGTTCCGGGCCCAGACCTCGGTGATGAGCCAGAACGAAATCCATCCGCGCGCCCGGCTGCGCACGCTGGGCAGCGTGTAACGCGGTGGTTTGCTGATGGACACACTCACCTTCCACGGACCCAGCCTGAACGAGGCGATTGCCGATGTGCGCGCCCGGCTGGGACAGGATGCGGTCATCCTGTCCTGGACCCGGTCCGAGACAGGCGTGGCCCTGACGGTCTCCACCCGTGGGACGCCCAACACGCGTGGCAAGCCCAACCCTGCAGGTGGGCATGCCGGAAGCGACGGCGAGTTTGACGCCTGGAACAATGTGGCCCGACGCAAATCCACAGCGCCGCGCCATGATGTGTTTGCCGGGGATGCGGCGGCTGTCAGTCTGCCCCTGCCTGAACCGCGCGGCCCCAAACCACAGTCACCCGCATTGCAGTCACCTGCACCGCAGCCCGCTGGGCCACAGGAGCGCAAGACCCAGGGCAGGATGTCAGGCCCGCGCAAGGTCACCGCTGCCGACCTGATCCGGCCCGCGCCACCAGCGCCAGCCACCGCATCCGTGCCGCGCGGCAAACCAGACGCCGCCCCGGAAACCGCCCCGGCACAGAAATCGCCCGTCCAGGGCCTGCTGTTGCGGGCCGGGATGGACCCGCGTGTCCTCGACACGCTTCAGTTCTCTCCGAGCGAGACCGGAATGCGCCGGGCCCTGATCGATCTGTTCAGCGACCGGCTGCCCTTCAATCCACTGGATGCACTGCCACGGACACCTGTGGCGCTGGTCGGTGGACCGGGCAGTGGCAAGACCGTGACGGCGGCCAAGCTGGCGGCGCGCGCCATGGCAGCGGGTGCGACTGTGACGCTGATCGGTTGCGACACAGGACGCAGCGGCGGCATTGGCCAATTGCAGGCCCTGGCAGCGCGCTTGGGGTGCACCTTCGAGACCGCCGGACAGGCGGCGCAGGTCCGCGAGATCGCTGAAACGGCCTGGGCGCAGGGCAATGCCGTGATCCTTGACACGCCAGCGACAGCAGGCCTGCTGCACCGCGACATCGCGCTTCTGGCCCGGCTGTGCGAAGCCGCGCGGGCCGAGCCGGTTTTATGCCTGCCAGCTGACATGCGCAGCGACGATGCCAGCGACCTGTTGCCGGTCTGGGCCACAGCCGGTGCGCGCCGGGCGATTGTCACCCGGCTCGATCTGACCAGCCGTCGGGCCGGCGTGCTGGGTGCCCTGATCGGCCAGCAGGGCGCCGCCATTGGTCTCAGCCAGGTCTCAGACACGCCATTCGTTGCCGGTGGTCTGGCATTGGCAACACCAAACCGACTGGCTGCGGCGCTGCTTGAGCACGTCGATCAGACGGCAAGCACAGGCAGGTGACAGGGCCGGTCATTCTTGCGGTGGGTTCCGGTCTGGCAAGCGCTGGCAAGACCTGGATCGCGACCCGGTTGGCTTCAGGGCTGGCGGCTACCGGCCAACGCGTCTTGCTGGTGGATGCAGGAACCGGCCCGCTGCGCGCTTCGGCGCTTCTGAAAGCCCGATGCGAACACGGGCTGGCCGCTGTTGTCGCGGGGCGGATCACCGTGCAGGAGGCTATGGTTCAGGTCGCCGAAGGTGGCAAAGGCCACAGCAAAGGCGACTGCGACTTCGATCTGATCACTGCGCCACCAGGCGACGGGCCGGTCGCGTCGGTTGCCGCCGGGATCACCGCCCTCGGGCTGGACTATGACCGCGTTGTTCTCGACCTCCCGGATGGCCCGCACGAGGACATCGGTCTGCGACTGGCCACCTGTGCCGATGCGCTGCTGGCGGTGGCGGCTGACACGCCCGAAAGCCTCAAGGCCTGCTATGCCCAGATCAAGCTGCTGCGCACTCGGCGGCCTGACTGTCCGGTGGCCGTGGTTGCCAATCGGGTGACAGGCGATGCTTCGGCAGCGCGCGTTCACGGCGCTCTGGCACATGCCTGCACGTCATGGCTCGGTTTCCAACCTGTATCGGCCGGCTCAATCGCGCGCGATGGAAGTATTGCTGGCCTGTTGGACCTCGACAGCCTGTTCGCAAGCGTCACGGCCATCGCGTGACTTGCCAGAGCGCAAAACCGGTATAGCATCGCCCCATTCATCGAGCTGGCAGGAGACCAGACATGAGGGGAAACGCACTTGCTGCGGCTGTGGTGGCGCTCACCATGGCCTTAACCGGGCCGTGGGCGCACGCCAGCATGCAAAGGCTGGCGATGTCGACAACCGGACCACCGCGACCGGACGACCCACTGGCCGGGCGCGCCTTTGCCTGGACCCTGACAGTGCCGCCGATTGAAGGCATGACATGCCGCGAGACCTGGCGGTTCGATACTGACGGCACGGTGACGTTCCAGAGCAATGCCGAAGTGACCACGCACGCCTATTCATTGTATCGCGACCCCGCCACCGGTGTGATCCTGATGACGCGCCGCCGCCTTACGAGCAATGGGGCGCCAGACTGTACCGGCGCCAGCGACCCGGCCATTGGCCATGTGCGCGAGACGATCCTGCGGTTTGAAGGTGAGGCAGGCTTCCTGACCTGTACCGACGTGACCGCCGACACCTGCTTTGGCAAAGCAGTCGCAGTGGCCGGGCAGATGGCACTGAAATAGCCGCGGCGCGTTCGCCGCCGAGTGACCGGTCTCAGGCCGGAACCTTTGCCGCAGCCATGTGGGCGGCAAATTCTTCGAACAGATAGAAGCTGTCCTGTGGCCCGGGGCTGGCTTCCGGGTGGTATTGCACTGAAAACACCGGGCGGTCCTTCAGGGCGATCCCGCAATTCGATCCGTCAAACAGCGACACATGTGTCTGTTCGACTTCCGCTGGCAGGCTGCCGGCATCCAGCGCAAAGCCGTGGTTCATGGAGACGATTTCGACCTTGCCGGTGCGAAGATCCTTCACGGGATGGTTGGCGCCATGATGGCCTTGCGGCATCTTCACAGTGGAACCACCCAGCGCCAGACCGAGCATCTGGTGGCCCAGACAGATTCCAAACACGGGCAATCCGGCGTCCAGCACGCCCTTGATCGTGGCCACAGCATAGGCGGCCCCGGTCGCTGCCGGGTCACCCGGTCCATTCGACAGAAGCACACCGTCAGGCTGCAAGGCGAGCACCTCTGCAGCCGGTGTGGTGGCCGGCACGACAATCGCTCGAGCACCAATCGAGCCCAGACATTT
>JALOSP010000271.1 GCA_025458365.1 Hyphomonadaceae bacterium | reverse complement strand
CGGCGTGCAGATCAACCGTTTCTGCGCCTCGGGCCTCGAGGCCTTCAACATGGCCGCCGCCAAGGTGATCAGCGGTGAGGCCGACATGGCGATTGGCGGCGGCGTCGAAAGCATGAGCCGGGTGCCGATGGGCTCGGACGGCGGCGCCTGGGCCTCCGATCCGTCGATTGCCATCAAGACCTACTTTGTGCCCCAGGGCATTGGTGCCGATACCATCGCCACCAAGTACGGCTTCTCGCGCGATGATGTGGACGCCTATGCGGTGGAGAGCCAGAAGCGCGCTGCCCGCGCCTGGGCCGAAGGCCGGTTTGCGAAGTCCGTCACCCCGGTGCGCGACCAGATGGGTGCGATCATCCTCGATCACGACGAGCACATGCGCCCGGATGCGACCATGCAGTCCATGGCCTCGCTCAACCCGTCGTTCGTGGCCCAGGGCGAGATGATGCCGGGCTTCAACGCCATCATCCAGCAGCGCTATCCGGAGCTGGAAAAGATCAACCACGTCCACCACGCCGGCAATTCTTCGGGGATCGTGGATGGTGCCGCTGCCGTGCTGGTGGGCTCCAAGGCCATGGCGCGGGCCACCGGCATGAAGCCGCGGGCCAGGGTGCTGGGCATGGCGTCGATCGGCTCTGAACCGTCGATCATGCTGACCGGGCCAGAATTCGTGGCTGCCAAGGTGCTGAAGAAGCTGAAGATGCAGCCCTCTGACATCGACCTCTATGAGCTGAATGAGGCCTTTGCCTCGGTGGTGCTGCGCTTCATGCAGGCGCTGGACATCGATCACGACAAGATCAACGTCAACGGTGGCGCCATCGCCATGGGCCACCCGCTGGGTGCCACCGGCGCCATGATCCTCGGCACCGTGCTGGATGAGCTGGAGCGCACCGGCAAGGAAACCGCACTGGTGACCCTGTGCGTCGGTGCCGGCATGGGCACCGCGACGGTGATCCAGCGGGTGTGATGTGATCGCGTACCTCCTCCCCTGTTTGCGCAGCAAATGGGGGAGGTGGCGCGAAGCGCCGGAGGCGGCCTTTCGACATGGCACTGCTGTCGGATCAGTCAAGGACAAGAGCCCGCACCATGCGCAGCGCATTGACCAAGGCCGAAACGAGGTTGTGGGCAAGATTGAAAGGAGCAGCCTGTGGTGGCTTCAAGTTCCGCCGCCAACATCCCATTGGCCGCTACTTTGCGGACTTTGCCTGCACCGAAGCCAGATTGATCGTTGAAGTGGATGGCGATGTACACAGCAGCGACAATGCCAGGCTCTACGACGCCGAACGCACCGCATTTCTGGAGAACAATGGCTGGTCGGTCATCCGGTTTACCAATGAAGCCGTCTTGAATGAAACCAGTCGCGTGATCGAAAAGATCGGGAAAGCCCTTCGAGGTCTGGTCCCGGCCAGACAAGCCCCCTCCGCCCTTTCAGGGCACCTCCCCCATTCCGGCAGGACCGGAACGGGGGAGGAGATTTCGAATTAGAACCAATTTTCAGGAGAAATCCCCATGGAAAACTTCAAGACCACTCTCGATGCCGAAGGCATCCTGCACGTCGAATTCGATGTGCCGAACAAGACCATGAACACCATCACCGGCGGCGTGATGAAGGAGCTGGGTGAACTCGTCACCGCGATCAGCGGAAATGCCGATGTGAAGGGCGCGGTGATCTTTTCCGGCAAGGCCAACGGCTTCTGTGCCGGTGCCGACCTTGGCGAAATCGGCTCGGGCTCGATGGATTCCGGCAAGGAACTGTCCGAAGACGAAAAGCTGAAAAAGGCGTTCGAGCGCGGTTTCAGCTTGAACCGCTCGCTGCGGGCGCTCGAAACCTGCGGCAAGCCGGTGGCGGTCGCGCTTGAGGGGCTGGCCCTTGGCGGTGGCCTCGAAATCGCGCTGGCCTGCCACTATCGCGTGGTGGCTGACAATCCGAAGATCCAGCTCGGTCTGCCGGAAGCCAAGGTCGGCCTGCTGCCAGGTGCCGGTGGCACACAGCGCCTGCCGCGCCTTATGGGCGTGATGGCGGCCGCGCCCTATCTCCTGCAAGGCAAGAGCATGAGCCCGCAGGAGGCGCTGAAGGCGGGCGTGGTCGGGGCCGTGGTGCCTGCAGGCGAGACGGTCGCTGCCGCCAAGGCCTGGGTGCTGGCCAACCCGAAGGCCAAGGCGCCGTGGGATGACGAGAAGTACCGGGTGAAGGACGGCCCCTATACGCCGGGCGGCGCCATGGCGTTTGTTGGCGGCAACGCCATGCTGGGCAAGAGCACCTATGGCAATTACCCGGCCCAGAAGGCGATCATGTCGGCAGTCTATGAAGGCATCCAGGTGCCGATGGATGCGGCATTGCGCATCGAGACCCGCTACTTCCTGAAGAACATGGCCCAGCCCAGCGCCAAGGCCATGGTGCGCTCGCTGTTCCTCGCCACCCAGGCCCTGTCCAAGGGCGCCAACCGCCCGGCGGGCTTTGCGCCCACCGAGATCAAGAAGGTCTCTGTTCTGGGTGCCGGCATGATGGGCGCAGGTATTGCTTACGTTCAGGCACTGGCCGGGATCGAAACCGTCTTGATCGACCAGACCCAGGAAAGCGCAGACAAGGGCAAGGCCCATTGCAAGGGCTTGCTCGACAAGGCCGTGTCACGCGGGAAGATGACGCAGGAGAAGGCCGACGGCGTGCTCGCCCTGATCACCGCCACCACCGACTATGCGCACGTCAAGAAGTCCGACCTCGTGGTCGAAGCGGTGTTTGAAAATCGCGAGATCAAGGCGGACGTGACGGCGAAGGCCGAAGCCATGCTGGGCAAGGATGCCGTATTCGGCTCCAACACGTCGACCCTTCCGATCACGGGCCTGGCCACCGCGTCGAAGCGGCCGAAGAACTTCATCGGCATCCACTTTTTCTCCCCTGTGGACAAGATGGGTCTGGTGGAGATCATCATGGGCAAGAAGACCAGCCAGGAGACGCTGGCCAAGGCGGTCGATTACGTCCTGAAGATCAAGAAGACGCCGATTGTCGTCAACGACAGCCGCGGCTTCTACACCAGCCGCTGCTTTGGCACCTATGTGCAGGAAGGCCAGGAAATGCTGGCCGAGGGCATCAAGCCTGCCATCATCGAGAATGTGGGCAAGATGACCGGCATGCCGGTGGCTCCGCTGGCCATGGCGGACGAAGTCGCGCTCGATCTGGCCTACAAGGTCGGCCAGCAGACCAAGAAGGACCTCGGCGACAAGTGGGTCGAGACGCCTGCCCAGGCGATCATCGCCACCATGGTGGAAAAGGAAGGCCGGTTTGGTCGCAAGAACAAGAAGGGCTTCTACGACTATCGTGACGACGGCACGAAATCGCTGTGGCCCGGCCTGTCCGGTTTGGCCACGGTCACGATCGACGAGTGCCCGCCTGCCCTGCGTGACGAGTACAAGATGCGTCTCCTGCACCGTCAGGCACTGGAGACCGCCCGCTGCTTTGAAGAAGGCGTGATCACCGATCCGCGCG
>JALOSP010000270.1 GCA_025458365.1 Hyphomonadaceae bacterium | reverse complement strand
GACTGGATCGCCATCAATCACTTCGACACCGACCAGCCCCATGCCCACGTGCTGATCCGCGGCAGGCGGGCCTCAGGGCAGACACTGGTGATGCCGCGCCAGACCATCAGCCACACGATCCGGGAACGGGCAGAAGCCCGTGCTCAGGAACTGCTAGGTGACCAGTCACGCGAGCAGGCCGAGCGCGGCCTGTTCGTGCGCGCCCGGGCCGACCGCTGGACTGACATCGATATGAAGCTGGCTTCGCTGGCCGAGCGCACAGGCGGCGTGCTGGCTGTTGAAGAGGTCGCGAGACGCGACACATTCGGTGCCATCGTCCGGGCCCGTGTGGCCCATCTGGAGGCGCTTGGGCTGGCAACGCGGGGCAAGGCAGGGGTGGGCTTCGCACCGGATCTGAAGGCCCGCTTGGACGACCTGCAGCGCTCACGGGACGAAATCCGCAGCCACTGGGACCGGACGCGGGCACAGGCTTTCGATGGGCTTCAGCGTGGCCCGCAGTCGCGTCATGAGCGCTCAGCCGGGAGGGGCCAGGCGGAGCTTCACGTCGAGGTGGATCGAACCTTCCCTGAACCGACATCCGAGCGGCTGATCCCTGCCGACATCGTGCTGGCCAACCGTGGCCAGGGGCGCGGCCACGAGGGCGCGTTCGACATGGCCACCGAAGCCCATCTGGCGGCCCGGGCGCGCCACCTTACCGCAACAGGTCAGGCCCGCCTCCAAGGCAACGGCCTGGCCTACAGCGCCGAAGCTTGGAGCCGGCTGGAGCGCGCCGAACTGCGCAGAGCCATCGGCGAGCAGCTTGGTGTCACTGGTCGCGACGTGTCGATCCAGCCAACTGTCAGCGAAGGCCGGGTGATGGGGCATGTGGAATCAACGCTGGGGCGGTTTGCTGTAATTGAACGCGGCTTGGTGCTCGCGGCGGTCCGTGAGATGCCGGGGCAGGAGCTGGTCGTCGGGCAGGTGCTGGGGCTTGGAATGCAGAGGTAGGCTGGATTCGAGCAAGGCAGTGCAATCAAAACGCTCGGAAACGGATGGAAACCAAAGGCGCTTGTATCCAGTTGTGCCGCAGAAATCTGTGGATAACCGAGCCAGAAAATGTGGGTACGCGTGTGGGTACAGAACCCATAAATCTACAAGATATTCTTTTTATTGAAAAAATATGAGGAACTGGCGGACAGTGAGGGATTCGAACCCTCGATGGACTTGCACCCATACACGCGTTCCAGGCGTGCGCCTTCAACCACTCGGCCAACTGCCCGTTCAGGGACTGGCGGGGGAGGCCCCGCCGGGTTGAAGGCGCGGTCCTATCGAAGGGCGCGCGGTTTCGCAAGGCAGGGGCTGCAGGCGCGTTGCGTCTCAGCCTTTTTCGCGCATCAGGCGGGCCTTGTCGCGCTGCCAGTCGCGCTGTTTGGAGGTTTCGCGCTTGTCGTGGGTCTTTTTCCCGGTGGCTAGCGCCACTTCCAGCTTGGCCAGGCCCCGATCATTGAAATACAGCCGCAGCGGCACGATGGTGCGGCCCTGACGCTCCACTGCACCGACCAGCTTGTTCATCTCCCGACGCCGGATCAGCAGTTTGCGCGGACGCCGCGGGGCGTGATTGAACCGGTTGGCAGGGCCGTATTCGGGGATATAGCCGTTGATCAGCCACAGTTCGCCCTTTTCCGGGCTGGCATAGCTTTCGGTGATATTGGCCCGGCCTTCGCGCAGCGCCTTCACCTCGGTGCCGGTCAGCACCATGCCAGCCTCGAATGTGTCCTCGATGGCGAAGTCAAAGCGGGCACGGCGGTTTTCGGCCACCAGCGTGCGCGGCGGGCTTTTGGCTTTACCCGTCATGCCGGGGCCCCGGAAAACAGGTCGAGCGCTACGGCTGCAACACGCAGTGCGTCGAGTGTGGCATGCGCCGGTGACAGCAGCGGCAGGCGCATCCTGTCACTGCACAGGCCCATCATGGACAGAAGCGCCTTGGCCGGGCCGGGGTTGGGCTCGGCAAACAAAGTGCGCTGCAACACATCCACACGTGCATTGATCGCGCGCGCTGTGGCAAAGTCACCGGTCGCGATCGCATTCTGCAAGGCCACACAGGTTTCCGGCATGATGTTGGACAGGACCGATACAACGCCATCAGTGCCAAACGCGCCAAACCCCAGCGCATGCTGGTCGTCACCGGCCAGCAAGGCGATATCGGGCCTGCACAGGCGGCGGTGAACCACAGTGCGCGACGGGTCACCCGCGCTGTCCTTCAGGCCGACAATATTGGGGTGGGTGGCGATTTCGGCAAAAGTCTCCGGGCTGATGTCGATGCCGGTGCGACCGGGGATGTTGTAGACGATCTGCGGCAATTGCACAGCCTCGCACAGGGCTGTGAAATGGGCCACGAGAGCGCGCGGATTGGGCTTGTTGTAATAGGGCGCCACGATCAGGGCAGCGTCGGCGCCGACGGTTTTGGCATGGCGCATGTGGCTGATGGCAGTGGCGGTGTCATTCGAGCCGCACCCGGCCACCACCAGAACCCGGCCAGCGGCGATCTGCACGGTTTGTTCGATGAGGCGGTGATGCTCTGCCACAGTGATCGTCGGGCTTTCGCCTGTGGTGCCAACCGGGATGATGCCAGCCACACCACCAGCGACCTGACGCTCGATCAAGGCCGCAAAAGCGGTCTCATCGATGCTCCCATCTGGCGCAAATGGCGTCACCAATGCTGTGAACACGCCTTTGAAAACTGTCATGACGGAATGCCTTGCCTGATCTCTGGCGCATCTTGGCCTAGCCGGGGTTCATTCAGAAGAAACACGCTTCGCGCAAGGGCCTGCCGCAGACTTGCCGGATTTGCCGCTCAAGAATTGCCAGTCACGAATTGCCACAAGCCATTTGCCACTGAGGGCAGATCAGGTCAGAACGCGCCACGATACCGATGCACGGGTGGCCCTGTTCGCCCCAACCCCGGTCTGCCCCATTCACGCCGATCCCGGCACACGTCCCGTCTGCCGGTCGAACCGGTCGCGATACGAGCAGGAGCCTTGCATGCCAGCAGACATGCCCCGCCAAGATCTTTCCCCGACGTCCTCCAGCCACAGCCGCCCGGGCCCCTCGCGGCGAACGGGCCGACTGTTGTCGACAGTTCTGGTCGGGTCATTGCTTCTGCCGCACATGGCACTCGGGCAGGCGGTGATCGCACCCTCACCAGTGACTTTTCCGCCGCCCTTGCCGTCTGCATCGCCGGGCGTGCAACCGGTCGGGGCTGCAGTCCCGGCAGCCGCGCCAGTTCCTGTTCCGGTTCCTGTGCCGATGTCATCGCGCGCGTCATTTGGTGCCGATCAGGCCATCAATCCCAGCCTGCGCACCGGCCTGTTTGCGGCTGACCGCCGCGACTGGAGCACCGTCAGGGCCGTGATGGCAGGGCTTGGTCCCGGCGCGCAGCGCGACCTTTTGCTGTGGGAACTGGCCGTGAATGGCAATGCCAGTTTCCTTGATCTTGAGGCGGCCTTGCGAACCATGCGATTCTACCCC
>JALOSP010000269.1 GCA_025458365.1 Hyphomonadaceae bacterium | reverse complement strand
TGGAACGCCACCCAATTGTTCGGGCTGACGTTCCAGAAGCGCGAGGGAATTCCGACCTGGCACCCGGACGTGGTGGCCTATGAGGTGTTTGACCGGCAGGGGCGGCCCAAGGCGCTCTGGTTCGGCGATTTCTATGCCCGCCAGTCCAAGCAGTCGGGCGCCTGGATGAGTTCGTTCGTGGACCAGCAGAAACTCACCGGCGACGTGAAACCGGTTGTGTTCAATGTTTGCAATTATTCCAAGCCGGAACCGGGCAAACCGACCTTGCTGGGCTTTGACGATGTGGTGACCCTGTTCCACGAGTTCGGCCATGCCTTGCACGGCATCCTGTCGGACGTGACCTATCCCAGCCAGTCTGGCACCAATGTCGTCCGGGACTTTGTCGAGTTCCCGAGCCAGGTGCTGGAACATTGGGTGACGACGCCGGAAATTCTCAACCGGTTTGCCCGCCACCACGAAACCGGCGCGCCGATCCCACGTGATTTGGTGGACCGGCTGCTGGCGGCAAAGAACTTCAATCAGGGCTGGTCGACGACGGAATATCTGTCGGCTGCGATCATGGACATGAAGATGCACATGATCACGTCGCCGGCACCCTCCGACATCGACGCGTGGGAAAAGCAATTGCTCGATGGCATGGGCCTGATCCCGCAGATCGTGGTGCGTTACCGGCCCGGCTATTTCGGCCATACATTCCAGGGCGGTTATGCGGCGGGCTACTACAGCTACATCTGGGCTTCTGTGCTGGAAACCGACGCGTTCAATGCGTTCGAAGAAAGCGGGAATGTCTATGATCCGGCGCTGGCCGAAAGCCTGACCCGCAACATCTTTGCAGCAGGCGACACGCGTGACCCGATGGAGATGTATGTGTCGTTCCGGGGTCGCGAACCGGCGGTCGGCGCCCTGATCGAGGCACGCGGACTGGTTGCTGCCGAATAGCTCGGTGCGGTTACACCCTGCTCAAGCCGTCTCGATGGCGAGCGCCAGTGCGCCCAGGACCCCCGCGCGAAGCCTCAGCCCCGGTGCGACGACCAGGGGGGCTTGCGGGCGCAGGGCTGATGAGCCGTAGCCTGCCAGGAGCGAAACCGTCTTGATGTTCACCGCCTCGACCAGGCCTGCGCGCGCCATCACACCGCCACCCAGAATGACGCGCGCCGTGGCAGTGATCAGCACCAGCGTGGCCGCCAGATGGGCCAGATAATGGGCCTCGATGTCCCACGCTGGATGGTCATCGGGCAGGCTGTCTGGTGGCAACTTCCAGCGGTCGAAGAGCGCGGCGGCACTGGCCAGACCCTCCACGCAATCACCGTGAAACGGGCAGCATCCGGGATAGTCGAGATCGTGTGGATGGCGCGGCACCCGGATGTGCCCGGCCTCGGGATGCAGCACGCCCTGAATGGTTCGACCGCCGGTCACAATGCCGGCACCAATCCCGGTTCCGACCGTGATGTAGCACACATCATCCAGCCCCTGCCCCGCACCCCAGCGACGCTCGCCACGGGCGGCTGCATTGACGTCGGTGTCAAGGGCCACGGGCTTGCCGGTCGCTCTGGCCAGAGTTCCAGCGACATCGGCGCCTGCCCAGCCGGGCTTGGGCGTTTCGAGAATGTGGCCATACGCCGGGTCGGCGCGGGATAACGCCACCGGTCCGAAACAGCCGATGCCGATCCGGGTCGCACCGGCTCCTGGACCGTCAGAGAAAAAGGCGGCAGCCCGCGCGAGGGTTTCGCCCGGTGTCGTGGTGGGAAAGGCGACCTCGGCGAGAATCGCATCAGGTCCTGTACCAGCGACACACCGGAATGATGTCCCGCCTGCATCGATCCCGCCATAAACCGCCATCAACCGCCCTTTGCCTCCATCGGAATCCAGACACAGGCGTAGGGTGCCAATGTCAACCGGCCGTCGTTCAGGGCCAGATCTGATCCGAGGAGGTCCTTGACGTCTCCGGAGCACTGAAGAAGGGCTGCGCCATCCAGTTCCACAGGCTCGGCGCCAAGATTGGCCAGCACGATCACATCGCGCCGGACAAAGCTGATCACTGACCGTGCGGGAACCTGCAGCTGCGTCACCGGATTGCCGGCATGAAATGCTGCAGTGGCGGCCCGCACCGACAGCACGTGCGCGATGGCCCCGAACAACCGGCCTTCGACACTGTCATGCTCATGGCGTCGCGCTGCGGCAGACCAGTCCATGAACGGCCTGTTGAGCGCACGGGCATCTTCGGCAGCCCACGTCTCTGGCTGCAAGTCACGGGCCGAGCCCAGCCCGATCTCGTCGCCCATCCACAGGGTCGGCGTTCCCGGACAGGCAGCGGCCAGCGCGTGCAGAAGGACGATCCGGTCAAGTGCGGCATCAATCGCGGCCGCATCATTGTTCCAGCGCGCTGACTCAAGGCCTGCCAGCGAAGCCGTCATGCCCACTCCGCCATGCACCGGCGACCCGGGTGCAGACTGGAACACATCACCACTCGCCCAGCTGCCGGATGTCAGGCCGGCATAGAAGTCCGACAGGAAGCGGGCACGGATCGCACCCTCCTCACCCCGGTCGCGGGCCAGCAGCATCCAGCCGATGTCATCGTGGCAGCGGATATAGTTGATCCAGCTGGCATGGGCGGGCTTGGGCGGCAGTTGCTCCAGAAGGTCTGCCAGCTCGATGGCCGACCCGTCAGCGAGCGCTGACCATACAGCAACCATCAGCGGATTGTTGTAGGCCAGATGGCACTCCACGGGCCTGCCATGCCCGCCCAGATAGGCTGTCGTGCTGGCTGTATCGACGATCGCCTCGGCTTTCAGCAGCATGGCAGGCGCAACCGCACCAACCAGTGTGGAAAATGCCGCCAGCAAAGCGTGGGCCTGAGGCAGGTTCTTGCAACTGGTCCCCGGCTCTTTCCAGAGGTAGGCAACCGAATCGAGCCGCAGGGTGGTCGCGCCCATGTTGGCCAGCTCGAGCATGACGGCCAGCATGTCGGCGAACACGACCGGATTGCGGTAGTTCAGGTCCCACTGATAGGGATAGAAGGTCGTCCAGACATGGCGGCCGGAACTGTCCAGCGGCGAGAAATTGCCAGGAGCAGTCTGCGGAAACACCTGATCAAGACTGGCCTCATAAGCCAGGGTGGCGTCACGGCTGTCGAAGAACAGGTAGTGGTCGCTGTATCGACTGTCGCCTGCAGCCGCCGCCCGCGCCCAAGGATGGGTCGATGCGGTGTGGTTGCACAAGAGGTCGAGTGTCAGACTGATCCCGGCATCGTTCAGCGTTTTGGCCAGAGCATTCAGGTCGGCATTGCTGCCCCAGCGCGGGTCAACCCGGGTGTGGCTGTCCATGGCAAACCCGCCGTCATTGGCGCCGTCGCGCACCTCCATGACAGGCAAGAGGTGCAGCACATTGATGCCCAGCTCGGTGAGATAGTCGATCCGCGCTGCGACACTGGCCAGATCACCAGCGAACCGGTCAACATAGGTCGAATAGCCAGCCATCTTCGGGCTGTGGAACCATTCGGGCTGATCCTGCCGCCGGGCGTCCAG
>JALOSP010000012.1 GCA_025458365.1 Hyphomonadaceae bacterium | reverse complement strand
CTCAATGCCGTAGTGATCGACGCCGATCCCGTGGGCCGGATCAGTCTGGTCGGGCGCGGGGCAGGAGCGGGGCCAACGGCTTCGGCTGTGGCGGGTGATCTGATGGATCTGTCGCATGGCGATTCGCGGCCGGTGTTTGCCGGACCGGGCGCTGGTGGCGTGATGGGTGCAGGCGTGGCGGGCACCCAGAGCGGGCGGTTTTATCTGCGGCTGCGGGTGGCTGATCAGCCTGGGCAGATTGCAGCTGTCACCGAAGCACTGGCCAAGCACGGCGTGTCGATTGAAAGCTTCCTGCAGAAGCCGCCGGAAGACGCTACCCGCGTGCCCATCGCGCTGACCACCCAGCCGGTTGCCGAGCCTGCCTTGCGCGCCGCGATTGCCGATTTGATCGCGACCTCCGTCGTGACCGAGCCACCTTTGCTGATGCCGATTGAACTGTGAGAGATTGCTGATGACTGCCTCCCTGCCTCCTGAAATTGCTGCGGGCGCCATCGCCGCGACAGAAGCCGCCGCGATCGCAGCCTTTGCCCTGGCAGGGCGGGGCGATGAAAAAGCCGCCGACCAGGTCGCCGTGGACGCCATGCGCACCGGGTTGAACGCCATGAAGATGCAGGGCCGCATCGTGATTGGCGAGGGTGAGCGTGACGAGGCGCCGATGCTCTACATTGGCGAAGAGGTCGGCACAGGTGAGGGCGATGCTTTCGATATCGCGCTTGATCCGCTTGAAGGGACCACGCTGACAGCCAAGGCCATGGGCAACGCGCTTGCCGTGCTGGCCATCGCGCCACGCGGCGGCCTGCTGCATGCACCCGATACCTACATGGACAAGATCGCCATCGGTCCGGGGTTTCCGGCCGGCGTGGTCGATCTGGACAGGTCTCCGGCTGACAACGTGCGCACGCTGGCCGCAGCCAAGGGGGTGGCACCGTCAGACATCGGCGTGTGCGTGCTGGACCGGCCTCGCCATGCCGCGATCATCGAGGATTTGCGTGCAGTGGGCGCGTGCGTCCATCTGATCTCTGATGGTGATGTGGCCGGGGTGATCTATACCACCGACCCGACCACCGGGATCGATCTCTATCTCGGTCAGGGCGGTGCGCCAGAAGGGGTGCTGGCGGCAGCGGCGCTGCGCTGCGTCGGTGGCCAGTTCCAGGGTCGTCTGGTGTTCCGCAACGAGGAAGAGCGTGAACGCGCCCGCCGCACCGGCATTACTGATTTCGACCGCAAATATGACCTGACCGAACTGGTCTCCACCGACGTGGTGTTTTCTGCCACCGGCGTCACCAATGGCGCGCTGGTCCAGGGCGTGCGACGCACAGCGTCAGGCACCATGACCGAAACGCTGGTGCTGGATTCCCAGGCGGGCACCTCGCGCGTGGTGCGCACGATGCGGCTGGCGCGATAGTGGCCGAGGCTGGCCGGGATACTGTCGAGGTAACCGCAGGCGCCTTTTTGAATGTCACCGCCTCCCTGAACGGCGCCCGCTGGGAAGCCAGGCAGGTCGAGCGGGTCACTGTGGATGCCATCATCCGGCAGGGACTGGACCCGATGGCCGCCCGCCTGCTGGCCGGGCGCGGGGTGGCTCCGGGAGATGCGCAGGCCGCGCTGAACCCGAAATTGCGCGACCAGATGCCAGACCCGCTGGTGCTGGCCGACATGGACCGGGCGGTGGCGGCGGTGCTGGATGCCATGCAGGCCGGGCAAAAGATTGTCATTCTCGCAGACTATGATGTGGATGGCGGAACCTCGGGCGCCACGCTTCTGACATGGCTGCAGGCTGTTGGCGCCGATGCCGGCGTCTTTGTGCCAGACCGGCTGAAGGACGGCTATGGACCCAGCCCGGCGATTGTCCGGCAGATCAAGGACGCTGGTGCAGGCCTGTTGATCACGGTCGATTGCGGTGCGGCGGCCTATGACGCGCTCAACGAGGCCCATGCCATCGGGCTTGATGTGGTGGTGTTCGATCACCATCTGATGCACGACACGCCGCCACCGGCCAAAGCGGTGGTCAATCCCAACCGGCTGGATGATACCTCCGGGCTCGGCCACCTGACTGCCGCAGGGGTGACCTTCCTCGCCGCCGTGGCGCTGAACCGGGAGGCGCGCGCGCGCGGCCTGGTGCCTGCTGAAGGCGGGTTTGACCTCATGGGCCTGCTCGACCTGACGGCGCTGGGCACGATCTGTGATGTTGCTCCGCTGACGGGCTTGAACCGGGTGTTTGTGGCCCAAGGGCTGAAAGTGCTGGGCAAGCTTGCACGGCCCGGCCTTGCTGCTCTGTCCCAAGTGGGGGAGGTCAAGCGGCCCGGCACTGTGAATGCGGCAGGCTGGGCCTTCGGCCCGCGCCTCAATGCCGGGGGCCGGATCGGCGACAGTTCGGTGGCAGTGAGGCTGCTGGCGACCGATGACCCCACACTGGCCACGCGGTTGGCGGGCGAACTCGATCTGCTCAATCAGGAACGGCGCGCCATCGAACAGGATGTGGCAGAGGCGGCCAGCGCGATGATTGCGGCAGGTGAAGCCGGCGATCCGGCGGGTCCCTTCCTGCTGGTTGGCCGACCCGGCTGGCATCCTGGCGTGATTGGCATTGTGGCCGGGCGGTTGAAGGAGCGGTTCCACAGGCCGGTGGTGGTGCTGGGCTCTGCTGACCCTGATGACCCTGTCGCCAAGGGGTCTGGTCGGTCGATTGGCGGGGTCAATCTGGGCGCGGCGGTGGCTGCAGCGGTGAAGGCCGGTGTGATCGATGCCGGGGGCGGCCATGCGATGGCAGCGGGCCTGACCACGCGGTTCGACGCCATGGATTCAGTGCGCGCCTTCTTGAGTGAGGCTGTGGAAGCCGACACACGAGTGGCCGTCGCCGGTCGCTCGCTGGTGTTTGACGGGCTGGTGGGGCTGGGCGGGATCAATGTCGAATTGCTCGACCTGCTCGATCAGGTCGCGCCCTATGGTCCAGGCTGGCCCGAACCGCTGTTTGCAGCCAGCCCCGTGCGGCCGATCTTCTGCAAGGAAGTCGGCACCGGCCATCTGCAAACTGTGCTCGTCGATGACACCGACACCCGACTGCGCACGATTGCCTTCCGCGCCATTGGCACGCCCTTGGGCGATGCCCTTCAAGGCAAGGCGCCGCTGCATGTGGCCCTGAAGCTCAAGCGCTCGGACTGGTCGGGCGGCAACGGTGTGGACGTGGAAATCATCGACGCTGCACCAGCGGTGTGACACCCGCTTGCAACCGCCAGACCGGATGGATATAGGGGCGCTCCGGTGTTGATCGCCGCGTCCGGCGGCCCCTTCGTCTATCGGTTAGGACACCAGATTTTCAATCTGGGAAGACGGGTTCGACTCCCGTAGGGGTCACCATCGGAACCATAAAGCCGCCTGCCGGGCCATCGGGGGCGGTTTTTGTTTGCCTGCTTTCGGTTTTCTGCCGGACCGGTTGCGCTGTCGTGATTGGCGGCTTCGGTCGGCAATGCTAGTTGAGCCCAATCCCGGCACCAACGTCCGGGCTGCGCGGCTGTCGCGCCCAACACTTTGCTCAAGGAAACCCCCACCATGGCTGCAATCGCTTATGTGACCGTCGGGACCAACGATATGGACCGTGCATTGGCCTTCTATGACGCGCTGCTGGGTGCGCTTGGCGGCAAGCGGCTGATGCCGACCCCGAAGGGCCAAGCCTACCGGCTGTCGTCCGGCGCGCTGTTCATGGTGACAAAACCCTATGACGACCAGCCCCAGACCGTCGGCAATGGCACGATGATCGCGCTGGGCGTGGATTCCGTGGAGGAGGTTCAGGTCGCCTATGACAAGGCCATCGAACTGGGCGCGACCTGCGAAGGCAAGCCCGGCCCGCGCGGTCCGTTTGGCACCTTCTGCTATGTGCGCGATCTGGATGGCAACAAGCTGGCGATCTGCAAGCTGGGCAGCTGACCGCCGACCCATCCCCGTTGCGGCAGGGACTGCCGCGCTCCAGCCTTGTGGAGCGCGGCGGCCGGGCTCAGTTCGATCCGAACAACAGGGCAAGACCCACCGCAGCGACCGCCACACCCAGCAGGATTTCGGCATTGTTGTCATCGCGGGTGTAATAAGCCGAGCGATAGTCGTCGTAATAATACGGCCGCTGGCGCCCGTTCACATAGACCCAGTCCGGCTGGTCACGATACCAGGCGACATGGGGGTTGTTGTAATCCACATAGCCGTTCCAGGGCTGATAGCGATGGCCGACGTGGATCCGGGGCCTATGGCAGTTTTGATAGGCGCGCGAATGGATTGACCGGTCAGCATGCCAGCGCCCGCCTGAATAGCTCCAGCCTGGACGGCTACCATAATACTGGTTGACCCAGACCGGTGTCACGTCGCTCCAGCGGCTGAACCGGTAACCGGAATGGCGATGACGGTCATAGCCGCCCCTGTTTGACCAGCGCTGCCGCTCCTGCCAGCGCCGCTGTTCTTCAAGCCGACGCTGATGCTCCCATGCGGCGCGGTCATGGCTGCGGTTGTCGCGCCAGCCGTCGCGGCGGTGGTCTTCACGGTGTTCCCAGCGACTGTCGCGCCGGTCATCGCGCCAGTCTTCGCGCCGTTCACGCCGGTCACCCCTTCGGTCGTCCCGCCGGTCATGACGGTAGTCCCGGCGCCGGTCGTCGTCATCAGATCGGTATCCCGCGTCGTGGACTTCGGCGGCAGCACGATGCCAGGGGCTCTGTGCCCATGCGCCGGTTGCGCTGGATGTGGCCGCGGCGGCAAGCGCCAGCCCGACCAAAAGTGTTCGCGATTTCATCGATCTTCCTCCATGGTCCCGGCGTTGAGGTGGCTGGACACCGGTTCTGCGCTGCCACCATTGATCGCAATGCTCGCCCCGCTTGACTGAACCGATGCTGAATGCGCGGTTCAGGTTGATGGAGTGCAGGATCGCGAGGCTTGCTGAGAAGGTTGCTCGCGACGCGCGGGCCAAAGTGTTAACCGCAAGCCCGGTGTCGGCCTGCAGGCCGTTCCGGGGGCTTTGCAACGTGCGCATCCTGATTTCCAATGACGATGGTATTCACGCACCGGGCCTTGCCGTGCTGGAAACCATTGCTGCCACTCTGAGCGATGACATCTGGATTGTAGCACCAGAAGTCGAACGGTCGGGCGCATCGCGTGCTTTGACACTGAGCGAGCCGGTGCGCATCCGTGAGGTCGGACCACAACGCTTTGCCTGCTCGGGCACCCCGACAGATTGTGTTCTGCTTGGATTGGGTGAAGTTGTCACCGGCGCGCGGCCCGATCTTGTCCTGTCCGGGGTCAATCGGGGCCAGAATATCGCCGAGGATGTGTCGGTGTCAGGAACGGTGGCGGCTGCCGTACAGGGCATGCAGATGGGTGTGCGCTCGATGGCCCTGTCTCAGGCCCTGAACTTCAGACCGGGCCAGCCGATTCCGTGGGAATGCGCGGCAGCACACGGGGCGGGTATCATTCGCCAGCTGCTCAATGCGCCGTGGCCGGATGGCGTGGTGATGAACATCAATTTCCCAGATCGCCTGCCCGGCGATGTGGCTGGGGTGGAGGCGACCTTCCAGGGATTCCGCGACGAAGGGATCAACCACGTCGATGCGCGGGAGGATTTGCGCGGCAACGCCTATTACTGGATCGGCTACAAGTCGAAAATGTCCGCACCGCCGGTCGGGAGCGACTTGCGGGCTGTCTACGAAGGCCGGATCTCGATCACACCATTGCACATCGACATGACAGAGCATGCGGCATTGACCGCGCTGCGTGCTGCCTTCCCGCTCACGCAAAAGGAGAAGCAGGGTGAGTGAGGGCAGTTTTCAAGCCCGTGCCCAGTTGCTGCTGGCCTTGCGAAAAGGCGGTGTGACCGATCCGCGTGTTCTGTCAGTCATGGAACAAACCCCGCGCGATGCCTTCGTGGACCCTCACTTCGCTACATCGGCCTGGGATGATGCAGCCCTTCCGATCGCGTGCGGCCAGACCATCAGCCAGCCCTTCGTGGTTGGCGCCATGACCGCAGCCTTGGAACTGACTGGCAGCGAGAAGGTACTCGAGATTGGCACCGGGTCCGGCTATCAGACGGCAATCCTGTCGAAGCTGGCCCGGCGGGTTTTCACCATTGAGCGCTATCGCAGCATGATGAAGACGGCACAGGCCAGATTCGAGGCGCTCGGCCTCAACAACATTGTCGCCCAGTGTTCGGATGGCGGGTTGGGCTGGCCGAGACAGGCGCCGTTCGACCGGATCATCCTGACCTGTGCGGCACCGTCCCAGCCGGATGCCCTGCTCTCGCAACTGGGCCCCGGTGGCATTCTGGTGGCACCCGTGGGTGCGGGGGCAGTGCAGGAATTGTTGCGCTATCGGTTGCGGCCTGATGGCGTGTTCGAGGAGGAGCCACTGATGGATGTGCGCTTCGTCCCGCTCCTGCCCGGCACGGGGTGACGCAAGCCCTGTCAGCCGCTAAAGCCGCGCGGTCTCACCCTTTCCATTCAAGGATGCCCCGTCATGGGTTTCAAATGCGGTATCGTGGGCCTGCCCAATGTCGGCAAGTCCACCCTGTTCAATGCGCTGACCAAGACGGCAGCCGCCCAAGCGGCGAATTACCCGTTCTGCACCATCGAACCGAACGTTGGTGAAGTGGCCGTGCCCGAGCCACGGCTTCTGAAACTTGCAGAGATTGCAGGCTCGAAAGAGGTGATCCCGGCACGCATGAACTTTGTTGATATCGCAGGCCTTGTGCGTGGCGCTTCCAAGGGGGAGGGGCTGGGCAACCAGTTTTTGGCCAACATTCGCGAGTGCGATGCCATCGCCTATGTGCTGCGGTGCTTTGAAGACGATGACATCACCCATGTCGAAGGCCGCATCGACCCGATGTCGGACTTCGAGACCGTGGAAACCGAACTGATGCTGGCTGACCTCGACAGCCTCGAAAAGCGGATCCCCAATCTGGAAAAGCGGGCAAGGACTGGCGGCGACAAGGACGCCAAACTGTCGCTCGAACTGTGCCTGGCGGCAAAGGCATTGCTCGACGAAGGCAAGCCTGCGCGTCTGTATGAACCATCAAAGGATGATGCGAAGGCTTATGCAATGTTGCAGTTGCTGACCGCCAAGCCGGTTTTGTATGTTTGCAACGTGGATGAGGCGAGTGCCGCAACGGGTAATGAGCATTCCATAAAAGTAGAAGAGCATGCCTCCAGAACAGGTGCAATATCTGTCGTGATCTGTGCGCAGATGGAAGCCGAACTGGCGGTGCTGAGCGACGAGGAAGAGCAGGAATACTTGAAGGCGGTTGGTCTTGACGAGCCAGGGCTGAACAAGCTGATCCGCGCGGGCTACGCCTTGCTCGGCCTGCAGACCTATTTCACCGCAGGGCCGAAAGAGGCCCGTGCCTGGACCGTGAAGGCTGGGGCGACCGCGCCAAAGGCTGCCGGAGTGATTCACGGTGATTTCGAAAAAGGCTTCATTCGCGCCGAAACCATCAGTTTTGACGATTTTGTGTCACTGGGCGGCGAAGCGCGTGCGAAAGAGGCAGGCAAGATGCGGCTGGAAGGGCGCGACTATATCGTCCGCGATGGCGACGTGATGCACTTCCGCTTCAATGCCTGAATCGCCGAAAAGGGCGTATTGGGCAGCAGTTGCGTGTCAAGCTGCCTTCCGGCCCTGCGCACTGTTATTTTTCGAAATCGAAGCATGCAACCCGACAGTATGTTTATTGCCTGTTTACGCGGGCATCGCTATCGCTGATTCTGAGGACGCTGGATGGTTAACGCCCGGAAGGGCTGTGCTGTCCAAATTCAAGAGGGGGCTTCGATGACGAAGGCTAAAAAATATCTGGTGGCCGGCCTGGTTGCCGCAGCGGCAATGGTGCCGTTCAGTTCGGCTTTGAGCGCGGCTGTTTCGCACACCGCCATTCTGGCCAGTGCCGCCCTGAGCGGGGCCACCGCTTCCGAAGCTGATGTGATGCCTGACCGGGCCCGTCCGGCGCCGCGCCGCGCCGCGCCGCGTCGCGCTGCACCGCGTCGCGCTGCACCGCGACGTGCCCGTCCGGCCGCCGCAACCCGTCCGGCTGCACCTGCGACCTCGACCCGTGAAGAGGAAGCCCGCCAGACTGAAGAACTGAACCGTCAGGCCGCCGAGCGCGCCCGGATGGAACAGGAAGCCGCAGCACAACGTGCGGCTGCCGAGCGTGCGGCTGCCGAGCGCGCTGCTGCTGAACGGGCTGCCGCTGAACGGGCTGCCATGGAGCGCGCTGCCGCAGAGCGTGCCGCAGCTGAACGGGCTGCTGCCGAACGGGCTGCTGCCGCCCAGCGTGCTGCTGCAGAGCAAGCCGCACGTGCGGTTCCGCCGACCCCGCCAGTGGCACCGGCGCCTCCTTCGGGTGGCGGCTTCCCGCTCCTGGGCGTGATCGGTGGTGTTCTGGCTGCAGGTGCCTTGATTGCTGCGCTCAGCGACGACGGCAGCGATTCCCCATAATAGCCATTTTCGACTGGCTCGAATGGCGGCGCACCTGTCCGGGTGCGCCGTTTTCGTTTCAGGCACCAACTGTGGGGAAATGCGACGGGGCTGCAGGCTGTTCGATAACTCAATGGCAAGGGCTATGCGGTAGGGGAGGGAATGGCCCATGTTATGACCATTCCCGATCCCGCCGCTTCCCCTGACGCCGATTGCGATGATGTCCTGCTGCTTGATCGCCGCGGCTCCGGGCGGGCCGTCGCCTTTCTGGGTATCGAATTCGCGCCGGTGCCGATGCCGACAGCCCTGCGCAGGATCGCCGAAGCGTCCACCCGGACCGACCGCTTCCGCTATGTCGTGACCCCGAATGTCGATCATCTTGTGAGGCTGGATGCCCAGCCTGCACTTGCCAGCCTCTACGACGACGCATGGATCAATCTGTGCGACAGCCGGATTGTGGAAATCCTGGCTCGGCTTAGCGGGGTCGATCTGCCTGTCACACCGGGTTCTGACCTCTCCGCCGCGCTTCTTCAAACTGAGATTGCGGCTGACGAACCAGTTGTCGTCGTTGGTGGCGATGAAACCGTGATTTCGGCTCTGCGGTCCCGTTACGGCCTCACCGACATCCGCTGGCATCAGCCACCCATGGGACTGCGCGACAAGCCCGAGGCAATCGCCGAAGCAGCCGCCTTCCTGGCAGCAAACCCGACCAGGTTTCATTTCCTGTGCGTGGGCAGCCCACAGCAGGAATTGGTCGCGCAGGCAGCAAGCCGCAGGGGCGATGTGCGCGGTGTGGGCCTTTGCATTGGTGCCTCGCTGGATTTTCTGGCCGGAAAGGTCAACCGGGCGCCACGCTGGATGCAAACCGCCAGGCTGGAGTGGCTTCACCGCCTCCTTAGTGAGCCCCGGCGGATGTGGAAGCGCTACCTCGTCGAGGGGCCGAGGATTTTCACCATCTGGCACCGCTGGCGCGCGCAAGCCAGGCCCTGAACCCCGATCAATCCTGCGGGTTTGTTCCTGTGGCGGGCTGGCCCACAACATGCAGTCCGGTTCCGAAGCGGGCAGCCTCGCGCAGCAGATCAATCCGCGGCCCGTAGGTCCGGCACGGGTCGGGGTCTGGCACCTGTCCCTCGGGCCGCTCTGAGCCGGCCAGCCATTGTGTGAAGTCTTCGGCAAATGCACCGCTATATCGGTGTGCATCGCCGACCTCTGACAGCGACCCCCGATCAAATGCCAGACCGGCGCCCCTTGACCACACCATGGCAGCGCCCTCGCGCCCCTGACCATCGACTGCCCGTGCCTCGACAATCAGGCTGCCCCGCCCGACCGGCAGGCGCACACTGCCTGGGCCGGGGATCGCCCGGCTGGCCACGGCCGATACCAGAGATGCGCCCGCACTGGTGCGCCCGATGTCGCTCACCGCCACTTCGATCCGTGCCGCGTCAGCATCCTCGGCCCCACCAATGGCGTAGCGCCGCGACAGTTCGAAACAGAGCCGACGTTCCAGTTCCATGGTGACCAGCGCAAGCTCGTCCGGGCTGATCGCCGGATCAAGCACAACCCCCGGCGCCAGCACAGGCGGCGCAATTCTGACGCGCGCAATCGCCGAAGCCACAGCCGGATCCCGCCGCTGGGTGATTTGTGCGCGGACCGTATCGGGTGCTGCCTCCATCGTCGCATAGTCGTTGAGGAAGCCTGTCTGGGTTGGAGGACGGGTTGCACATGCCGTCATGGCCGAGGCGGCCAGCAACACTGCGGAAAGGCGGAACAGTCTGGACACGGCAACCCGACGATGAAGGACGATGAAGAGAGAATGGATGTAGCTCGTGTTACGTGCCCTTGCCGGGGCCGGATTGCCCGCTACTGTCCCGTCACGCACACGAGGGCGTCATCGCATGTTCCAACGCTTCTTCACCGAATTGCGCGAGGCGCGCCTGCCGGTCTCGCTCAAGGAGTATCTCAGCCTGCTTGAGGCCATGGATGCCGATGTGATCGACGGCCAGGTCGAGGATTTCTATTTTCTGGCCCGAACCGCCCTGGTTAAGGACGAGCGCAATCTGGACAAGTTTGACCGCGTCTTCGGCCATGTATTCAAGGGGCTGGCCAACACCGGCGAGGCTTTGTCTGCCGCCATCCCAGAGGAGTGGTTGCGCAAGGTCACCGAGAAGTTCCTGACCGAGGAAGAAAAGGCGCAGATCGAGGCGCTGGGTGGCTGGGACAAGCTGATGGAGACCCTCGCCGAGCGTCTGAAAGAACAGAAAGAGCGCCACGAGGGCGGCAACAAGTGGATTGGCACGGGCGGCACCAGTCCGTTTGGCGCCAATGGCTACAATCCTGAAGGCATCCGCATCGGTCAGAAAGAGGGCCGCCACGGCCGCGCGGTCAAGGTCTGGGACAAGCGCGAATACAAGAACCTCGACGACAGTGTCGAACTGGGCACCCGCAACATCAAGGTGGCGCTGCGGCGCCTGCGTCGCTGGGCGCGCGACGGTGCGCCGACCGAACTGGACCTGAAGGGCACGATCGACGGAACCGCGCGTCAGGGCTATCTGGATGTTGTCATGCGGCCAGAGCGGCGCAATACAGTCAAGGTGTTGATTTTCTTCGATATCGGCGGATCGATGGATGCCCATATCAAAGTGTGCGAGGAGCTGTTTTCAGCAGCCCGCACCGAGTTCAAGCATATGGAATACTTCTACTTCCACAATTGCCTGTACGAAAGCGTGTGGAAGGACAACCGCCGGCGCGAGGCAGAAAAGATCGACACCTGGGACGTGCTGCACAAATTCCCGTCGGACTACAAGGTGGTGTTCGTCGGCGATGCCACGATGAGCCCCTATGAAGTCACCTATCCCGGTGGCAGTGTCGAGCATTGGAACGAGCAGGCCGGGGGGTTGTGGCTGCAGCGGGTGGCAGAGGTCTATCCGCACATGATCTGGATCAATCCGGTGCCCGAACGCCATTGGGATCATACGCCCTCGGTCAACATCATCCGCGAGATGATCGGCCGTGACCGGATGTTTCCGATGACGCTGGAGGGCCTGGACCGGGCGATGCGGGAGCTTGGGCGGTAAGGGGTTGCCGCCGAGTGGCCGTTCAAAAACTGGACGGTCAAGAATTGTCTTGCCGCATGCCTGTTGCCGTGAAACATGTTTGGCGTTGCTGAACAGGAGCCAAGAATGAATCGCCCATCTGTTGTGTTGCTCGCCGCCTTGATCTGCCTTGCCCAAGCCTGTGGGCCAAACAACGAGGCCACCGAAAAAAGGGCCGAAACAGCAGATCAAACCGTTACACCGGAAGATGAAGCGGCTGCCGAGGCCGCTGCTCTGGCGATGCCGCAGGAAGAAGTGACCGAGGGCGATGCTGCATCCGATGACGCCGGTGGGGCATCCCCTGATGAGGACGGCGCGAGCTTTCAGATGACTGGCACCATGACCGTGACGGGAACGCTCACCAGCATCGAAGTTGGCGACAACATGTATGTCCAGATCAAGAATCGCGACGGCACCGAATTGAACGCACTGTGCGAGGCCGAGCAGTGTCAGGGCTGGATGGAGGCAGGCGCTTTGCCAGCAAGCCTTGTTGGCAAGTCTGTCACGGCCACCGTCACGATGGGTGAACAGGTAGATGGCGGCGGCAACACCATGGGCGCCTTCCCGGCGGTGACAGCCATCACGATCACCCAATAGGCCTGCCAGTCAGCTCTGTTCAGTCCTGCTCGGTTGTCTGCCTGTCTTGCTGTTCTGAGTGCACGGAAGCGGCCTTCCGGCGCCGCAAATTGTCCCGCAGGGCGGCCTTCAGCCTGGCCTCGCGCGGGCTCAGTGCAGGGCGCGGCGGCAGTCTGGTGTCTGCGTCGGTGTCGCGGGGTGCAGTCATGGATGCATGATATGCGTCGGGCCTCTTTTCACAAGCCCCATGAGCGGCTATCAGCGCCGCCTTGATCGCTGATCCGGCTGCGCGCAGCGCGGTTGTGCGTGTCAGGCATGCCGCAGTAGCTCAGTGGTAGAGCGCGTCATTGGTAATGACGAGGTCGGGAGTTCAATCCTCCCCTGCGGCACCATTTTTTCTTCAATGTTAAATGCACTGCTTGGTACAAAATCGGGTTTGCTACCAATCGGGAAGAATCACTCATCCACTGCAAATGCCGCTGTCGTTTCCAAATCGGCCCGCTGTGGTGTGGCTTGGGCGGGTCAGAATCGCGCGTCACGTGCAACACAAGTCGCGCGTCGATAACGCCTGGCTGGAAGCAGCAAGGGTCTCAGTTGCACGTTCCATTACCGAGCAGGAAAAACAGTCGCAAACATTGAGCGTCGGTGAGACCCTCATGGTCGAAGGCGCGGGCCATGCGATCGCTCGCGGCACGTCCGAGTCCCATAGGCCCGGCAACGTCACCTTACCAGATAAA
>JALOSP010000268.1 GCA_025458365.1 Hyphomonadaceae bacterium | reverse complement strand
TGCCGCACGACCAGCACCAGCTCATTGCATTGTCCGCACCGCGCCCGGTCCTCATCGGCACCGCCCGCCGTGACCAATGGGGCGATCCGCACGGCAGTTTCAGGGCGCTGCAAGGCGCAAGCTCCGCCTGGGAGCTGGCAGGCCAGCCAGGCTTTGCGCAGTCCATACTGCGTCGCCCCCCATCCCCGCCACCGCGTCTGGCCTATTTCATGCGAGACGGCTTGCACGGCATCCATCGCGAAGACTGGGACCAGACCTTGTCTTTCCTGACCGCCAACCTGCCCGCGACGCGCCGTTGAACCGACACGAGGACCACCATGCACGCCTATCGCTTCATCACCGACGACGACACGTCCGACTTCTGCCACAGGGTCAGCCAGGCCTTGTCGAACGGCTGGCAATTGCATGGCGAACCGCAATATGTGTTCAATGCAACGACCGGCCAGATGCGATGTGGTCAGGCCGTTGTGAAATCCGTGCCGGATGTCACCTATTCGCGCGACGTGAAGCTGGGCGACTTGTAGGGCTGCACTTGCGCAGGAATGGCTGCGTGCTTTTGAAGCTGTTCGGGATCGCGCAACATCTGCCGCGTTTTTTGCGGTTGGGCGAGGCTCCTCATTCCATCCCGGATGCATGAAGCCCAGCCAGAAAGCCCGCAATTTCACTGGCCACTACAACCGGTTGATCTTGAAGCAGGAAATGGGCGCTGTCGATGATCGAAAACCGGGCATGCGGATTGGCACGCGCTTGGCGGCGGGCTTTTTCACCGACAGCTCCCCCGCGGGGCGAGGGAGCAAAGAAGGTGCTTGAATTGCTTCGCATAACCATACAGTAAGGCGCTTTACCCTACCGCAGATACTGCAACAGGTTCACATTGCGCAATTGGGAGAAGATCGAGGCGCTGGCTTCGTATTGGACCTGGGCGGCAGACAGCCGGGCGGCCACCTCGGCCAGATCGGCATTTTCCTGATCGCCAATGGTCTTTTGCAGGGTCGTCGCCTGCTCCTCATTGGCGAGGATGGACAGTTCCAATTGCTTGGCTTTCGTGCCAGCAGCAGCCTCGTGATCGATCACACCGGCGTGGATGTCGGCGATCTGGGGAATCAGTGTCTGGACAAAGGCGACCTGGGCAGGGCTCAGTTTTCCGCTGAGCGGGGAATTGGCCTGCTCCCACGTGCGAATGTCCTGCATCAAATCGATAAAGGGCTGGAAGATTTCCCGCGCCGAGGCGGTCATCGTGATGTCATAACCGTCCTGCACGGTCAGCAGGCGGTTGTCGCCTGTGTCATTGAACTGGGCACTGGTGTCGGGCAGCGTTCCCAGCGTTTCCAGATCGATTGGATTGGTCGGCGCGTCATAGCCTGCCGTCCCGCCGAAAATGAACTGCCCGGCATATTGCTGGTTGGCAGCGGTGAAGACGGTGGCGAGTGCCTGTTCCATGGCGGTGCGCAGTCCTGCACCATTCTCGTTGGCGAGCGCATTCATGATCGCCTGGCGGGCGTCGGCGACTGCGGTCGACGCTGACTCCAGCGCGGTTGCCTCCACTTCGGCCCGTGATTGCAATGCCTTGAGCGCATCGGTGCGGGCCTCCAGCCGGGCCGAAACCGCTTTGGCCGACAACAGCCGGGAAGCGTCGGCACCATAGCCCTTCAGATCCTGGGCGTTCTTGCCGCTGGACGTCTGGCGCTGGGCCTCTGCCATGGCATCCTGGCCGCGCAACAGGCCGTTGGTGTTGGCAAAAAACTGATTGTAGGTCGAAATCCGGTTCATGGCGTCAGTCTTTCATCCATCAGACAGCGCGCAGCAGCGCGTCGAACATTTCTTCCACAGCCGTCATCATCCGGGCAGAGGCCGCATAGGCTTGCTGATAGCTGGTCAGCTTCACCAGTTCCTCGTCCAGATTGACCCCTTCGACATTGGACCGGCGCGTGGTGGCTTCATCCTTCAGCGCTCCGGCATTGGAGCGGGTCGTTTCAGCGGCTGCCGCCTGGGTCGCCACATCGCCTCCCAGCGTGGACATGTAATCGGCCAGGCGCATGCTGGTGACGGGCCCGCCTGGCACCGGGGCAAAGTCGAACCGCCGGTTGACGATCGCACCCAGTGCCTGGGCTCCGCGACTGTCGGTCATGCCGACCACCAGATCGCCAACCACCGCCCCGGTCATCTGAGGCTGGGCAAATCCCAGCTTGCGCGGGTCGGACTTGATTGTCGCGTTCACCGACAGCCCGGAAGCACGCTGCTCTCTCGCCGATTGTGACAGGCCGAACAATTGGCCAAGGCTCTGCTGCGTCGTGCCGCGCGGGCCGGTATCGGACACCATCTCCATCGTGGCGGTCGCGTAAGCCGGATCCGGCGACCAGGCCAGTGTGCCATCGCCTGACAGGTTGAACCCGCCATAGAGGCCAAAGCCGGTGACATTGTCGTTCATCACCGCCATCAGGTCGGCAATCGTGGTGCCCGCAGGGACAATCATGTCCCGACCGGCCAGCAATTCGCCGTTGGCACCGGTAATCCGCATGGAAAATGTACTGCCCGCTGCAAAGCCATGCGCATCCGTGGCCGACAGCCCGGTTGCATAGGAGGTCGGCCTGCCTGACGTGATGAGTTCGTTCAGGCCGAATGTGCTGGTGAATGACCGTCCGCCACGGCTGGACCCGCCCGTGGCCGGTTCGGAAAACGCGATCCCCTGCCCTGCCCCGGTGGCGTTGATCGACAGCCTGCCATTGACGAACGAGGCTGTGCCCATACCGCCCAGCGCAGCGTTGATCGCCGCCGTCAGCGACCCGACCGTGCCGCCGGTCGCACCGGCGACAGCGCCATCGACCGACACGGTGCCTGCGGTGAAGTCGATATCGATACGGCGGGCCAATGTGCCGTCGCCATTGACAACAGCGAGCCCTGACTGGCCGGTGAAGTTCAAGGCATCGCCTGCCAGAAGGCCGGTATCGCGTCCGACATGGGAAGCGACAGGCGGGATCGTGGCGCTGAGGCTGTGGACCGCATTGATCGCGTCTGCAAACTGGCCAGCGAAAGCACCCAAAGATTGGGCAATGCCGCCCAATTGCTGGTCGCGCAGGATGATCAGCCCTTTGAGCGACCCGCTTTGCAGCGACGGCTCGAACTCCCGTGGCGTGCCGTCACCCATGGCCACCATCAAGCGGCCGTAACTCGGCGCAAACCCCGATCCGGTCTCGATCGTGATCTCTGCTGCTGTGTACCCGGCCAGTGCCGTGCCACTGCTGGTGCGCACTTCATAGGTTCCGTCAGCGCGTTGCTGGACCCGGATATCCATGTAGCCGGAAAGCTGGTCGATGATCCCGGACAGCCGTTGCTCGGACCCTGTGGCATCACCATTGATCTGGCCCCGGGCAATCTCCCCATTCAGACTGACGACCTGGGCCAACAGATTATTGACTGTCGCGACCTCGGCTTTCAGTCCCTCATTGGCAGCTTCGCGCACATTGGCGACCTCGGTGCCGACTTGCGCCAATTGCGACAGGAAGGCGTCCAGATAGGCCAGCGCCTCGCG
>JALOSP010000267.1 GCA_025458365.1 Hyphomonadaceae bacterium | reverse complement strand
AAAGTCGATGGCATAGAGGCTCAAGCCCGCCTGCAACCTTTGTGTGGTGTAGCGGGCGGTCAGATCGAGGCTCAGGCCGCGTTCGGCATCCAATGTCCTGTCACCCACCTCGTATTGCTCGGTCGCCAGGTGCGGGCCGTTGGCAAACAGCTCGAACTCCTTGGGCGCGCGTTCACTCCAGGACAGTTGGGCACCGAGGAACCAGACGTCACCGAAGTGCCGGTGGGCACCGATCGAGGCGCTGGCCACGCTGAAGTCACGCGTGCCGCCGCCTTCATTGACCAGTTCCACCTGCTCGATCCGAAGTCCGCCTTCGAGGCCAAGGCCGGTTTCCCATTCCCGCTCCTGATACACAAAGATGCCCGCACTGCTGGTGTCGGTCGAGGTCAGGAAGGCTTCATCGCCGCTGGCAGCCAGCGTGGAGTCGCGCGCGGCAATCCCGATCTCGCCCGACCAGCCGAAGAGCGATGTCACTGCGTCGACCCGGCCTTCCCAGCCATCGCTGATGAAAAGTGTACCGGGCGGGCCGTCGCGGGTTTCGGCTTCGCTGTGCACATAGTCTGCCAGCACCAGCCCGCCTTCGAGGGCCGTGACCGGCCCGGCACCGAGGTCGAGCCGCCCGCGCACCTCGGTGCGGGTCTGGTCCAGATCGATCACCGGGGCTTCTTCTTCCTCATCAGCAGCTGCCAGTGGCATCGGCGCATCATCGTCATGCTCATGCTCATGCCCGTGCCCCGGCAGGCCATAGAGCGCCATCTGTTCGCGCCACGCGATCCCGAGATAGAAGCGCGGCCCGTTCCAGGCGAGACCGAAGCCAAGCGAGGCTGTTTCGACAAAGCTGTTGGGCAGCCGGTCGCGGACGGCATCGGCTTCATCGTGCTCTTCACCCTCTTCTGCGATCAGCCTGTCGGATTCGGCAAAACCGGGGATGGCGTAATCGCCAAGATCGCGCTGGCTTGCCGACAATGTCACCACGACAGGCCCCAGAGCCGTAGCACCACGCACGGCCAGTTCGTTGCCCTCACTGACGCTGTTCCAGGCTGCCAGCGCCTCGCCTGACCGGCCGCCTGCTGGCGCGCGGGTTGCGATCAGCCCATCAAGCACGTTGACCACCCCGCCGATCGCCTGGCCACCATAAGCCAATGCGGCGGGTCCGCGCACGATCTCGACCCTTGTGGCGTCAATCCCGTCAGCGGTGACCTGATGGTCAGGGCTCGCCGCGCTCGCATCAATCACGCCGATCCCGTTGGTCAGAACCAGCACCCGTTCGGCCCCCAGACCACGCAGGATCGGGCGGCTGGCCCCCTGGCCGAACGACGAAGACGCAACTCCCGGCTGCCGGTCCAAAGTGTCGCCCAATGTCGAAGCCAGGGTCTCCACCAGTTCGGCCCGATTGATCGCTGTGGTGCTGGCAATCAGTTCGGCAGAGCTGCGAGCCCGACCCGGCGCCGTCACGATGATAGTGTCGTCAGCCCCGTCGGCCACGGGCATGGCGGCAGAAGGTGCCGGAGATGTCTGGGCCAGGACCGGACTTGCGGCCAGAAGAGTCAACAGGCTGGATGACAGGAGGAGCATGCGCATGGGGGGCCACCTTGTTATTTTATACCGGTGCGGTGAAACAAAGTAACAGTCGGCCTGTCAAGCCAGTGGCATCAGACTTGCTGCGGGACGTCCATGAATCCCATCTCCGGACAGCTCGTTCTCGTCGGTACCGCCGTTGCCGAAACCCATAAGCCAAAGGTCGCGGCTGGCAGTCGTTGCCCGATGGTGTCTGTGGTCGATTGTGACCGCCTGATCGTGGAGGGCCTGATGCAGCGCTATGCCGAGGGCGACGGGTTTGACGCGGGACTGCTGCTGGACGACACACTGGGCCGGTTCGGCTGGACCGACATCCGGGTCCATGCCTGCCTGCCAGTGGCCGCGACCAGTGAAGGCTGGGAACCGGAACTGGAAGCCCTGATCGGGGTGGCTGCCTTGCGCGGCATTGCACACATGGTGTTCGAGCCGGAAGCGACGCCGACCGTCCTGCACTGATCGCACACCGCGCCACGATTTTTCATCGCCCCTCTTGCAGGCCGATTTCCCGCTTCCCAGATAGCCATCAGACGGCGCCGCGGGTGCGGGCCGTCCGGACAGGCAGGACGCTCAAGAGAGGTCCGACAGCCGATCCGGGGTGCCCCGGCCCAGTGATCCGGGGTGAGTGCATGATCGCTTCAAGGAGGATCACCATGCGTAGCGTAGATTTGACCCCGCTGTACCGTTCCATCGTCGGTTTCGACCGGATGGCCCACCAGATCGAACTGGCCGCCCGTCAGGATGCCGCCACCGGCTGGCCGCCCTACAATATCGAGCATGTCGCCGAAGACACCTACCGGATCGAACTGGCTGTGGCCGGGTTTGGCCCGGGCGACCTCGACATCGAGTTGAAGGATGGCGTGCTGACCGTGGTTGGCAAGAAGGCCCCGGCTGATGGCGACAAGCGCTATCTGCATCGCGGCATCGCCGAGCGTGGTTTTGAGCGCCGGTTCCAGCTGGCCGACCATGTGCATGTGACAGGCGCCGATCTGGTCAATGGCCTTCTGGTCATCGATCTGGTGCGCGAAGTGCCTGAAGCCCTGAAGCCGCGCAAGATCGCGATTGGCGGTGCTGCCAATACCGGCACGCTGATCGAAGCCGAAACCGCGAAGGCTGACGACCCCAAGGCGGATGATCAGGCCGCCTGACATCGGGACATTCAGACTGCAGCAACAAGAAGGGCGGCGCCGGGATGGCACCGCCCTTTTTTGTTTTTGGGTTCCTTGATGATCAAAATTGATCAGTAGGGACGGAACGTCGGCGGTGCGGCAAATGCCGTGATGGCCAACACTGCCAGGGCGAACAGACGCATGGCGGTCTCCTTTTCTCGTTCGCACCGATCATGGCCGCGCCCGTCCGCCGTCCTGAAGACAGTCATCACGGGCGCAATTGGGGAGGAGCCCTGATCGTGCCTGTCCATTGGAATGCAAACGGTTGCGGGTAGCAAGGCCGAACCGGCATGGCAGCCATGCACGCATGGCCAATGCGACAGAATTGTGCAAAATCGCATGGATGTGCCTGCTGACAGGGCGTCATCCTGCCTTGTTCGACTGCCTTAACCGGCGCGCGCGATCCAGCCGCCTCCCAGCACGCGCACCGCATCGGTGTCATAGAACACGCACGCCTGACCCGGCGCGACACCGTCTTCAGCCTCATCCAGCACAACAGACCAGCCGACGCCGATCTTCAGGGTTCCAGGCACGGGTGGGCGCGTGGAGCGCACCCGCACCAGCACGCGGCGGCCATTCAGATCATCTTCCAGACTGACCGGCTCGCCGATCCAGTTCACATCCGTCAGCCCGATTTCGTGCACGGCCAGCGCCTCGCGCGGGCCGACGATCACCTTGCGCGCCGGTGCATCCAGCCTGATCACGAACAAAGGCTCGCCCGTGGCAATGCCCAGCCCGCGCCGCTGACCGACGGTGTAATGGATCACCCCGTCATGACGCCCCAG
>JALOSP010000266.1 GCA_025458365.1 Hyphomonadaceae bacterium | reverse complement strand
GCACGATGGCGGCATCGGACGGCGTGCTGGAGGTTTCCAGTGAGTCGGCCATCACGTGGCGGTCATACTGTTCCCAGATCCAGCGCTTGGAGGCACCATCCGGGCAGGACAGCAGGGTCAGCAGGGCCGCGTTCCAGTCGGTGATGGCTGGCACGTCTGCCGACGTCACGAGCGGGCGCTTTTCAGGCTCGGTCCACGGCCGGTTGTACTTCGGGGCGTCTTCCGACAGGGGTGCAATCGGGATGTCGCAAACCACTTCGCCGTCAAATCGCAGGACCATGTTGCCTGTGCCGGTGGTGTGGCCGATCACGGCATAGTCCAGGTCCCACTTTTGCATGATGGCTTGTGCGACGTGCTCACGGCCCGGCTTCAGGATCGCCAGCATCCGTTCCTGACTTTCCGATAGCATCATCTCATATGGTGTCATGCCGGTTTCGCGGACCGGCACGGCATTCATGTCGAGATCGATGCCCAGGCCCTCCTTGCCAGCCATTTCGACTGACGAGGACGTCAGGCCCGCAGCGCCCATGTCCTGGATGGCTTCGATGGCGTCCGATTGCATCAGCTCCAGACAGGCCTCGATCAGCAGCTTTTCGATGAACGGGTCGCCGACCTGCACTGTCGGGCGCTTCTCGGCGCTGGCGTCATCAAACTCGGCTGAAGCCATGGTGGCGCCGTGGATCCCGTCGCGACCGGTCTTTGAGCCGAAATAGACAATCGGGCTGCCTTCCCTGGCGCCGCGCGCATAGAAGATCCGGTTGCTGTCCGCCAGCCCGACGCACATCGCATTGACAAGGATGTTGGTATTGTAGCCCGCGTGGAAATTGGTCTCGCCACAGACGGTTGGAACGCCGACGCAATTGCCATAGCCACCAATCCCGGCCACGACGCCCGCCACCAGCCGCTTGGTGACCGGATGGGCCGGATCGCCGAACCGCAAGGCGTTGGCCAGCGCAATGGGGCGTGCCCCCATGGTGAACACGTCACGCATGATGCCACCCACGCCGGTTGCCGCGCCCTGATAGGGCTCGATGAAGCTGGGGTGGTTGTGGCTTTCCATCTTGAAAACGGCAGCCTGCCCGTCGCCGATGTCGATCACCCCGGCATTCTCGCCCGGCCCCTGGATCACGCGTGGCCCCGAGGTTGGGAACTTCGACAATTGGGTCCGCGAAGATTTGTAAGAGCAATGCTCCGACCACATCACCGAAAAGATGCCCAGCTCCACCAGATTGGGAGCCCTGCCCAGACGGTCGAGGATAACCTGATATTCGTCCGGTTTCAGGCCGTGCTCGGCAACGATCTCGGGCGTGATGGCGGGTGTGGCGCTGGAAACTGGCATTGCGCGGCTTTAGCCTGCCATGAAGCACTCTTGAAGGGGCAGGGGAGGTCTCGCGGCAGTTGCGAGCATCTCAGGCTGTGGCATTTTGGTGTCAGTTATCAGGAAACATCGCGGCTGATGCACTGCGGTCACAGTTCCAACTCTGGTCAACTCCATTGCAACGTCGTCGTGCGGCCTGTGGCAGAATGCCACATCCAGCGGAAATAGCTGCAGTTTTCCAGGATTTCCAGTTTCGGCTCGTGTCGCTAATGCTCGCCCCGGTTGCATGACAATTCTGTGAGCACCTGATTGCGTGGCGGCTATCGATCTGCGATGTAGTGTTGCTACACGATCTGCGAGTCGCGCGCTGGCCAGCCTGTTTCTCTCTGGTGCTGCCGTCTCAAAGGAACCACGTGACACGCAAAAGCCCCTTTAGCGGTTCTGGGGCTTTTGGAAATTGGGAGGGGCCGCAATGAAGTCAGTGAAGAGCGGCGCGCCGGCAACGGTCGCGTCCGGAAATTCGTACGAGGGGCACCGTCCGGTGTCGTTTGCCCGCCTGCTGTCAGGTGCCGCTTCCGGTTTTGCCATGATGGCAGCCCTCGGTGGCGTGGCCCACGCTCAAACAGCGCCTGCTACGGCTGCGGCTGACGAAGCTGAGGAAGAGCCCGAAGTTATCGTCGTCACGGGCATCCGTGCATCGCTGCGCAACGCGGCCAATATCAAGCGCAACCTCGATGTGATTGCAGAATCTGTCACCGCGGAAGATATCGGCAAGCTGCCTGATACCTCGATCGCAGAATCGATCGCCCGCCTGCCGGGTCTGGCTGCCGAACGTGTTGATGGTCGGGTGACCCGTTTGTCAATTCGTGGTCTTGGCCCGGACTTCACCACAACTCTTCTTAATGGGCGCGAGCAGGTTTCTACCAATGATTCTCGCGGTATCGAGTTCGACCAATATCCATCCGAGCTTCTCGGTGGGGTCAACATCTACAAGACGAGTGATGCTAGTCTAACCGCTCAAGGGATCGCTGGCACGGCAGATTTGCGTACATTGCGCCCGCTGGACCGTCGGGAGCGTTCCTTCGTGATTTCGGGGCGGGCGCAGACCAATTCGCTTGGCGATGTTATGCCTGATGTCGATGCCATCGGCTATCGTGGCACGATGTCGTACATCGACCAGTTCATGGACAACCGGCTTGGGATCGCGCTTGGTGTGGCTCACATCACGTCGCCGAACTTTACCAATCGAACTGAAGCATACGATACGCAGACGACCAATGCTAGGACCACCGACGGGGTGGGCCTGGGCAACAGCACAAGGTCGCCCGGCGGTCTGAAGGTTCTTGCGTCCTCGTTCCTGCTGGAGCGGACAGGCGTGATGGGTCTGATTGACTTCCGCCCGAACGATTCGTTGCGGTTCAATATCGACGCCTACCGCTCCAATTTCGCGTCACAGCAAGACAACCGCGGCGTGGAAGTGAACTTCGGTCAGGGTGCCAATTCGGGATGGGTTGCTAGCACAGTCCGTCGCAACACTGACAACTATGTGGTGGCTGGTACCTTCCGTGGTCCGGTGCCAATCCGTAGCATCCGCAATATTGTGGAAGCAGATGTGAGCGCTTTTGGAGCGCGCATGGACTGGAATGCCACCGAGGACTTTAAGGTTTCGTTGGACTTCGGGTATTCTGCTGCCGAGCGCAATAGCGAGTTCATCGAGACCCAGCCATGCTTCACCACCGCTGGCGCCTGTGCGACACTCGACATCAATTACAGCTTGCAACCAAGTGGCGCGATCAATCTTACCATCCCTGGTGCTAACCTCGGTGACAGCGGTCGTGTGACTTTGGCCAGTCCTTACGGATGGGGTTTCGACGGCCCTGGTCAGGTTGCTAGCTACAACAAATTCCCCTCGGTGGATGATGAGCTGTTCACCTACCGCTTCGACATCGAGCAGGATCTGGACCGTGGCGCGGTTGATCTGATCCGTTACGGGCTTTTGTATTCAGATCGGCGCAAGGAGCGGCGGTATTTCGAAGGTGCTGTTAAGGTCACAAACAGCAGTGCCGCACCTATTCCGGCCAGTGCGCTTGTCGGGAATGTTGATCTTGGATTTGGCGGTCTCGGGTCGGCCGTTGCCATCAATCCCCAGGCTTTGCTTGGCAATCCTGGCTTTCAGCTTGTGGTGCCAAGTGAGTGGTGGCAAGGCGAACAGGATTGGAACGTTGACGAGAAAGTG